>NZ_JACGAX010000003.1:0-143704 GCF_020138145.1 Campylobacter sp. RM9334 | reverse complement strand
ACTTTTTTAAACTTATTGATTTTAAAGTTCCATTTGATTTACTTCACGCCAAGCTTCAAGCAAACCATTAGCAACTTTCATAACTTCATCTAATTTAGCAGTATCACTATCAATTATTACCTTACTAAGTGTGCTAATTTGATGAGAATAAAGCCCTTGTAAATAATAACTAACATCGCCTTGACTAAAGTCTAAATAATTTAATAGCTCAACAAAAATTGCTGTGGCTTTTTTAATATTTTTACATTTGGCTTCTATATCGTTTTTTTCTATGGCTTTTTTGGCACGAGAGCAAAATCTAAGTATGCCCTCGTATAAAAGCTCAATCATTTTCTCATTACTCTCAATTGAAATATTGTTATGAGAATAACTCGCATAAGCATTACTTACCATTTATATTCCTTATTTATTAGCAAATGCTGCATTTGTTAAAGCTGTAATCGTTTGGCTTTGATTATCAAGCTTATTTAAAATAACATCATACATACTTAGTCTAGTAGCTAAAATCTCATATCTTTTCTCAATTTCTTCATTGGTTTTTTTGATTTCTTCATTTAGCTTCTTAACATCATTTTCTAAATTTTTATTATATTTAGTAAGAGTTCCATCAGTGCCTACCATACTATCTAAAGTATCTTTAAATGTTCTAAACACTCCTGTTTGCTCTGTTTTAATAGTTCTTATTGTTTTTTCTTCTAAACCAAGTTGTAATAACTTCTCGCTAGAACCACCTATTTCAAGTGCATTTTTTCCATCACTTGTAATAATAATATTATTTTCTTTACCTAATTTAGCCGTTACACCATCTATTTTCGCATCATTAATAGCTTCAATTAATTTATTTATATACTCTTCTTGAGTTACTTTGCTATCTTGTTCATTTAACTTATCTAGGAATTCTTTTTTAAAGGTAATTTCCTTACCATTTATCTTCAAATCCCCTTCAGCTAAAGCTACTTTTTGACTAATTGTCTTACTTGTAGTGCTTAATTCTTGGTATTTTACGCTACCTTGTAAGAAATTTTTAATTCCTTCGCTATTTTTCTTATAAGCTTCTTCAAATTTTGATTTTTTAAAAGTTAAAATTCCTTTTTCATTAAGCTCAAACCCCATACCAGATAAACTAATTCCATTTGAATCAGTCTTAGTAATCATTGATGATAACATTGTTTTTAGCTTACTTACTTCGCTAATTCCTTGCAAACTTCCTGCTGTTTTTTTCTCTTTATCAAAACCTGTTGAGGTAGCAAGAGAATTAACTATAGAATTATAATTCGTTGTAAAAGTAGTTAAATGCTCTGTTAAAGAATCTAAATCATCACTTACTTTAAAGTTGGTAATACCTTCTTTTTTAAGAGAAATTTTTGCCCCAATTATTAAATCATCAATAGTATTTGTGCTTCTGCTAATCTCAATACCTTCATAAATAAACTTAGCATCTTGCGCTGTTTGAACATGGTTTGATTTTGCATCAATTCCATCATATTTAGTTTGAGCAGCTTTTACATCTAATTCATTTATAAAATAATTTTCCCTAGAAGTTTCAAAAAATTCTTGAATTCCTTTCTTTTGTTCTTCTGTTAATTTATCAAAATCAGTAGCTTTATTTATACTAACTGCTTTCATTTGATTAGAGTTATCTTTGTATGAAATATTTAATTCTTCTCCGGTATTTTTAATATATTCAACCCAGTTTTTTGTTTGTTGAGTCATATCATTTTTATCTTTAAATTCAGCAAAAACTGCTTTTCTCTCATCATCACTTAACTTAGATAAATCTGTATCTTTATTAATAGTAAATTCAATATCCTTCTCAACAATTGTATCGGTACCATTTGGGTCATTTACAAAAGCTTTATATGTTAATTTTTTTTCATTACTTAATTCAGAAACTTGTTTTTGAATATTTTCTAAGTATCCACTACCACCTAAAATAACTTTAGATGCGTCTAATTGCTCGTTAGCTTTTTTAAGCTCTGTTTTAGCAGCACTAGCATTTGCAGCGTCTAATAAACCAAGCTTTTTAAGAACTGCTTTTGAAAACTCTGCTGCATTAGGGTCGTCAAGTTTAAAAGCACTTCCAAATACTATTTCATTATCAATTCCTGCTTCTTTACTTGTAATCATAAGCCTATAATTATCATGACCTGTATCTAAAACCTTAGTGCTTACAAAATCGCTTAATTTTTTATTGTTTTCATTTGTAGCTGATAGAATTTTGTCATTTAAAGTTTGTAAAGAATCCCCTGAATTTACCTTAATAGTAAATGTTTGTTTATTTACAGAGATTTTAAACTCTGCTTCTTTTAGCATTTCTTTTTGACCATCACTTTTAATAATACCAACATCGTTAAATATGCCATAAGTTTCGCTAGAAAAAGAATTAGTCTGATAAGCGTCTTTTGTAGCAAGTTGCTTAACATTAATATCAAAATCACTTACTTTAACACCCTTAGTAGTAGTCATACTAGCACTCTCACCTGTAGCATCTACTTTACTTTTAGAAAATGCTTCTCCTTCTACTAAAGAAGATATATCACCTTTAAAACTGCCTAAAAGTGTTGTTAAATCTGTTAAATCCTTTTGCTTTGCTTGTGTATCAGATAGTTTTTTATTAGGTATTGCTAATAAAGATTTTTGCTCGTTTGCTTTTAAAGCGTCATATTTTTCTTTAAATTGAAATTTATTAGCTCCTGCTATTAATCCTAAACCTGTTCCCATATTTAACTCCTTTTAAATTCTTTAAAGCAATTAACTCTTTTTATCAAAAATAATTCCTATTGCTTCTTTCATACTTTCGCTAAGCTTAATTACTTCTTCATTTGGAATTTTACGAATAATTTGACCTGATTTTGTAGCGATTACATCTACATACATTTGATTGATTTTATCGTTATAACCAAATCTTACATCAGTTTGTAACTCTTCCATATTTTCATTTAATTTTTTAATAGATTCATCAAGCTTTTCTTTTGTTATTTCCTTGTTTATTTCTTCATTTTTTTGCTTACCTGAATTTGTTTCAATATGAGTTTGCTCAACTGGGCGCATTTTAGTTGTTTCTGCACTAGCTTTTAGTTGAGTATCATATTGAGAACTCGCTGCTTTAAAAATCTCCATTACTATCTCCTTTTAATAAGCTTTTTTCTAAATCGGCTAAAGTTTAAAAAACTTCATAGCTTTTGAAAAATTTTTCATCATTTTCTAATAATTTTAAATCTATTAATTTATTTATTACATCTTTATTGCAATCAGTTGTGCTAGGCCATTCGCTTAAATAGCCATCTATTTCGCCTTTTGAATACGCTGCAACCAAAATCCCATTATCATCTATTTTAATATCAGTGCTAGGGTCGTAATTATTAAACGCTCTCCAAATTAACATATAAGGATTATTTAAATTAACTCCTTTATCAAATAAAACAACAATCCCACCTAAGTTATTTTTGCAAGCATTATAAATAGTGTCTAAATTATGCTTTCTATCTAAGCTTATACAAGTAATTTGTGTTTTTGCTTCTGGATAAAAAATGTTGTATTCATATAAACCAAATTCTTTTAAATCATCTAATAAATTTTTAAGATTTGGTTTAAAACTTGCTTTATCCATTTCTTGTTTTTCTACTTTAAAGGTATGAGCTTTATAAGTAGATTTTGAAGTAGCGTCAAGCCCTAACTTACCACCCATACCTAATTTAGTGCTAGAATGATCTAGTTCATCGCATAATCCATAACTTAATAATAATTTTTTAGGAGAGAAATTATTTAAAATATATTCTGTAATTTTAGGATAATCATTCAGACTAGGTGCATTCTCATCTACAAAAATAGCATTTTTTACAAAACTCATCTGCCCTACTCCCCAAAATGCGTGCATATTAGCTAATGCTAAACCATCATAATTGCTTTTTACTTTAGCTAAGATTAGATTATGAAAAACACCATTTTCAGGCATACAATAATCAATCAAATCAGGGCAAGTTGTCTTAAGTAATGGTAAAAATATTCTCTCTGTTCCATACCCCATCCATTTATCTTCTAAAGGTGGTTTACCAACTACGGTTGCATTATAAATTGGCTCATTTTTGCCTGTAATTTTTGTAATTTTCATAACAGGAAAATTACCTTGCGGAGTATAAAATCCCGTATGATCGCCAAATGGACCTTCAATAGCAAAATGATTTACATCAATTTCGCCTTCTATTACAAAATCACTATTACTTGGAACATACAAATCATTAGTATCACATTTAACTAATTTTGCTCCTTGTTTTTTAATAAATCCATAAAGCATTAATTCAAATATACCTTTAGGCAATGGTGCTTGAGCGCAAAATATATGAAGTGGGTCATCGCCTATTGCAATAGCTATTGGCATTTTTTTATTTGCAGCTTTATATTCGTAAAAGAAATTATTAGCATCTTTATGAAGTTGAAAATGCATTATCAAATGCCCTTCATCTAATACTTGCAAACGATACATTCCTAAATTATTTTGCTTACCATCAAGACTTTTGGTATAAACCTGACCCATCGTAATAAATGCACCTGCATCTTTTTCCCAAGTTTTAAGGATTGGAATTTGATTTAGAGAATATGTTTTTTGCTTACAAGGTGCGTTTTTGTTTATTTCTCTTTTTGGAGCTATATTTTTTAAAGAAAATAATTTATTTGCAAGGTTTAATTTAGCACCAAATGTAGGTGGAATATGTAGCTTTAATAAGCTCTCAATCTCATCTGCAATCTCATCAGGATTTTTACCTAAAACCAAATTAAGTGCTTTGCTATTTGCAAAAACATTCATAATAATTGGCATATCATAATTTATATTGCCTTTTTTTGGGTTTGTAAATAACAAAACTTTTGAATCACTCTTTTTAGCTTCTAAATAAGCTAAATGAGCGATTTCTAACTCAACATCTAAAGGTGTATTTATAATCTTTAAAAGATTTTCTTTTTTTAATTTTTCTATATAATTTTTCATAGCATTTCTTTTAATAATTCTTCATTTTCAGCTAGAATTTCTAAAGCTCCGTGTTTTATAAATTCTTTCGCTAAAACTACCCCAAAATCACTTGCATTTGCTTGATTAATCTTTCTTTGCATTTTTATAATTTTACTAGCATCAATTAAGCCAATAATCGCATTTACGCAAATAATCTCATCATCAATAAAAGATGCATTAATTCCTATTGGAGCACCACAACCACCATTTAAAGTAGCAGTAAAATCACGCTCAATTTTGCATAATAATGCTGTTTTAGGGCAATTTAATTTAGATACAAGATTTAACACCTTTTCATCATTAATACTCTCAATCGCAACAGCACCTTGACCTGCTGAAGGTATCATAATTTTTGTATCTAAAATCTCATAATTTAACTCATCTAAAAGATTTAATCTCTTAAGTCCTGCATAAGCTAAAACTATCGCATCAAATTCACCATCTTTTAATTTTTTAAGTCTAGTTTGTAGATTTCCCCTTAATGAGTGAATAGAAAAATCATCTCTAATTAATCTTAATTGCATTTGACGGCGAAGACTTGTTGTGCCAATTTTTGCACCTTGTTTTAGTTCATTTAATGATTTTTCATTTCCACGAAAAACCACAACATCATTAGGAGTTTCTCTTTTGCAAATACTAGCAAGTTTAAAATCATACGCCAAACTTGCCCCAACATCTTTTAAAGAATGAACGCTAATTTGTGCAAGCCCATCGTGCATTGCGTTTTCTAATTCTTTAATAAACAAATTCTTCCCACCAATTTTTGCTAAAGGAGTATCTAAAATAACATCTCCTTTAGTGCTAAGCTCTAATAATTCTATATTTAAACTAGGCTCAATTTCTTGTAATTTCGCCTTTACAAATTCGCTTTGCCATAAAGCAAGTAATGATTTTCTAGTAGCTATTTTCATATTTTTCCTTTAAGATTGTTGTTTTATTCTGCAAACTAATGCTTCTTGTAAAAGTGTTCTTGCAACCACTTTTTCTTCTTTTACCATTTTGATATTGTCGCCTAAATCTTCAAATATTTTATATTCATCTTTATTTATTCTAATTATTACATTAGCATTTGGGTCATAATCAAGTATTTTTTTACTAACTACTTCTAAGACTTGTTCGTTTGAAATAGTAACGATTACTGCTGCACTTGTTTTAATACTAGCATTATCAAAACTTGTATTTTGCTCTGCACTAGCATAAAAAACATTTTCTCCCCTACTTTGTCCAAGCTCAACTAAACTCATATCATTTTCTAGCACGATATAAGGAATGCCTTGAGTTTTTAATCTTAGCACAACTTCTTGACCAAGTGAGCCATATCCAAATATTACAAAATGTCCGCTCATTGATTCAATCTTAGGAGCTACGGTAATTATCTCATCATTAGTAATACTTGCAAGAGATTTTATATTTTTTAAAATAAAAGGAGATAAAACCATACTTAAAATTACTGATAAAGTAAGCATTTGAGCTGTATTTGTATCTAGCATTTTATTTGCAACCAATAAAGTAAATATTGCTAAAGCAAATTCTCCAATTTGACTAACGCTTAATGCAGTTTTTAACGAATCACTTTTAGTACTTCCAAGACTTAATAATAAAAATATACATAAAGTCTTAATTAGCATAATACCAATTGTAAGTGCAATTATTATATACCAATACTGAATGATAATATTTATATTAATTTGAAGCCCAACGGTTATGAAAAAAAATCCTAATAACAAATCTCTAAACGGGATTAAGTCAGCTTCTATTTGGTGTTTAAATTCAGTTTCTGCTATCATCATTCCTGCAATAAATGCACCAAGTGAATATGAAAACCCAAAAAATGAAGCTAAAAACGAAGCACCAACGACAGTGAAAAGTATCGTTGCTATGAATATTTCTTGAGAATTTGTTTTTAATACAAAATAAAGCACCCTGCTATAAATATATTTTCCAATTAAAAATAATAATAAAAGCACAATAAAAGCTGATATTAAAGTCTTAACAACTAAAGTGCTAATTGCAACTCCATCTTGATTGAAAATATCAATCATCAATAATAGTGGAATTACTGCAATATCTTGAAATAATAATATTCCTAAAGCTTTTCTTCCATATCGCTGATTTATGTCTTGATTTTCATTTAGTATTTTTAAGACTATTGCAGTTGATGAAAGTGAAATTGTAAAGCCAATAATTAAAGCAATATCATCAGCTATATTAAATGCGTGGTGCAAAATTACTGCAAATACAATTCCACATATTCCCATCTGTAAAGCACCATTTATAAATACATCGGTTTTCATAGTTAAAAGGTGTTTGATAGAGAACTCAAGTCCTATGGTAAACATTAAAAATACTATTCCAAATTCTGCAATGTGGCTTAATTGTTCTGAAGTGGTTACGAAAAATACTTCTTCAATAATAAAGCCAGTTGCAATATAACCAATAATTGTTGGTATGCTAAATTTTTTAAGCACTACATTTAAAATAATCGCAATAGCACTTGTAATTAAAAATATTTCTAAGAACTCTTGCATTAGCTACTACCTTTATCATCATAAAATATCACATCGTATTTTTGATTTTGTTTAATTAAGGCGTTTTTCTTAGGCTTTTCTTTTAAACCACTTAGCATTTCTTCATAATCTGCTATTTGACTTTTAAGCTCTAAAATAATGCTAACTCCAGCTAAATTTACCCCCAAATCCCTTGTAAATCTTAAGATTAATTTAATTCTATCTACATCTCTTTGCGAATACATTCTAACCTTTCCACAGGTTCTATTAGGCTCAATCAAGCCTTCTCTTTCATATTGTCTTAGAGTTTGTGGATGAATATTTAATTGCTTTGATACTACAGAAATTAAAAATACCGGTTCATCATAGTGCATATTTCCTCCTTTTTATAAATAATCTTTTAAAGCTTTAACCAACTTATCATCAAGCGTATTAATATCAGGTAAAACCACCTTAGCTCTTAAGAATAAATCCCCTTGATTTTTAGAATATGAATTATAAATTCCCCTACCTTTAACACGGATTAATCCACCATTTTTTACATTTTCTTTTAAAGTTACTTTTAAGCCTTGCTCTTTTGGAGTATCAAACTCAACTTTACCACCAAATAAAGCTATTTTTAAAGGAATTTCAAGTTCTTTTGTCAAGTCATCTCCATCACGCTCATACTCTTTTGAATGCTCTATTTTAATAGTTGCTTTTAATGTTAGATTGTCTTTTTGCATAGTTATTTCTTGATTATTTAATACGCCTGATTTAATCTCTACATCAAAACTAACACCCCTTACATTAATACTTCTAGTAGTTCCTAAAACAGATTCTAAAAAACTTATTTTTAACTCAACTTGAGCTGGTTTATTATAAGACCTACTTTGCCCTGCTCCAAAACCAAAATGAGAAAATATATCCTCAAATCCACCACTAAAACCGCTTGAATTAAAATTAAAGCCATCAAATCCACCAAAAGAAGGATTATCATAAGCTCTTCTTTTATCTTCATCGCTTAACACTTCGTAAGCTTCAGTAATTTCTTTAAATTTTTCTTCAGCACCCTTGTCTTTATTCACATCAGGATGATATTTTCTAGCTAAACTTCTATATGCTTTTTTTATTGTGTCAGTACTTGCGTCTTTTTTAACGCCTAATATGTCGTAATAATTCTTCATCTTTTAATCCTATAATAATAAAAATTTTTGAGTAATATTAGCTAGTTAAGCTTAATAGAGTTTAACCACTTACTATCAACTCTTAAATTATACTTAAAGGAGTAAAAATGCAAAAATGTATATTAGTAATTACCGATGGTATCGGATTAAACGATAGATTAGAATACAATTCTTTTTATCACGCAAAAAAACCAAATTATGATTTTTTAAACCAAAATGCAAAATTTTCAAGACTTAAAACAAGTGGCGATGCAGTAGGTCTTCCAGATGGTCAAATGGGAAATAGTGAAGTAGGACATATGAGTATTGGAAGTGGTAGGGTTATTTATCAAAATCTAGTTAGAATTGATAACGCTATTAAGGATAAAAGCCTAGAAAATATTAGTATTTTAAAAGACTTTTTGAAAAAATATAAAAATATTCATATAATAGGTTTATATAGCGATGGTGGAGTGCATTCAAGTTATATTCACTTTAACGAAATTGCTAAAATTGCAAGCGTTAATAATAATATTTTTATGCACTTAATAAGTGATGGAAGAGATGTTAAACCAAATTCTTTTAAAGATTTTATAAAAAATAATCCAAGTTTTATAACTCCAAGCAGTATTTCAGGTAGATTTTATGCTATGGATAGGGATAATAACTTAGATAGAACAAACGAATATATAAATATGCTTTTTAGCAAAGCAAATAAAAGTGATTTAGAACAATACATAAACGATAATTATGAGAATAAAATTTATGATGAGTTTTTTAAGCCACTTAATCTTGGTTTTGATGGCATTGGTAAAGATGATGGAGTTATTATCATTAATTATAGAAGCGATAGAGCAAGGCAAATTGCAAGTGAGCTAAAAAATCGTTTAAGTAAAAATCAAGTTTTGTGTATGTGTGAATATGATGAAAAACTTGACTTAGGCGTGATTTTTCCAAAAATTGATATTAAAAACACCTTAGCTGAAGTCTTAAGCAAAAATAATTTAAGGCAATTTCACACAGCAGAAACAGAAAAATATGCCCATGTTAGCTTTTTCTTTAATGGCGGGGTAGAGAAAGAATTTCTTAATGAAAAGCGTGTATTAATCCCAAGCCCAAAAGTAAAGAGCTATGATGAATTACCACAAATGAGTGCTTATTTAGTTTGTGATGAAGTAATTAAGGCTATGAATGATGGTTTTGATTTTATCGTAGTTAATTTTGCAAATGGCGATATGGTAGGTCATACAGGAAATTATGAAGCTTGTATTAAAGCGGTTGAGTGCGTTGATGAATGCTTAGGTAAAATTATTAAAGCTTGTAAAGAAAATAATTATGCTATGCTACTAACTTCAGATCACGGAAACTGCGAAGATATGAAAGATTTAAATGGCAATATTTTAACAAATCATACAACTTATAATGTTGGCTGCTGGCTTTATAATTATCATAAAGATAGTAATTTAAAAGATGGCTCATTAGCAAATATTGCTGCTAGCGTGCTAAAAATACTAAATTTAAATAAGCCTAGCGAAATGGAAGAAGCTTTATTTTAAATCTTTATTCCTAGTTCAAATTCTTTAAAAAATTAATGGAATTTGAATTAGGATTTTAATAAATTTAAATATATTTTATTATTATCATTTTTTAATCATCATAAACTATATCCGATAAAACTGCATATTTTAACAATTCATTATAACTTGTTTTCATTTTAATTCTTCTTTTAATTTATTTAAATAATTTTTATAAATATCATTAGAGCAACTACCACTGCTAGAATAATTACCTAAATCAAGATAATAATTATCAACAAATAACCTAGCAAAAGAATCATAAATTCTATCAAAATCAGGATGCTCTGGAAGTTTAAGCTGTACATATGATTTTGCGTAACTACAATCCACAAAATAACCATAAATATCATAATTTATTAATTTATCTTTACTAAGTCTAGTTGGTAATTTTGAAGCTTTTTCTTCAAAACTTTTTTCATGATAATCTTCATATATTTGCACTTCTTTATCAACTATTAAATTTACACTTTTAAAAAACTTACCATCTATCGTATAGTTTTCTTTTTTAATTGTGCTTAATAATAAGGTATTTGGTTTTTTAAGTTCTGTTACTTCGTGCTTTGGACTTTGCTGTAAATTAAAATGACTTATTAATAATATTCCGTGAAAAGCAATCATTAAAAATGAGAAAAAATAAAAGATAACTTTAATAAATTTTTGATTTTGTTTCATTATAAATTTATAGATTAGTATAATAGGAAAACACAATATAAAAGGAAAAATTATTTGAAAAATCAATGTATTTAGAGCAAAATCAGGATTATTGCTTTTAGCACTTAAAACCAAATAAAAAAATAAAATATATAAAGCTGTTATAAATCTAGGATAGAGCTTTAATCCTATAAAAAATGTAAGGGCAAAAAGCATAGGATAGGTAAGGAATGGCACATAAATTATAGGAATTAAAATACTAATAATCCCACCAGCTAAATCGTGTAAATTATCTAAAAAATACGCTAGATATATTAAAAACTCATTCATATCCTACCTTTAAAAATAAAGTTTAGTATAGTAAATATATATTCATTAACTTTAAAAATAATTATTAAAATTATGTTACTTTTCATAATAAATAATATTAAAAAATATTTTTTGATTTAATTTCAAATTCATAATTCAAATTCTTTTAAAAGATAGATAGCAAAAGTTTAATTAATATAATCACTAAAATCTCTTTTGCTAAAATCAAACATTTATTATCCTTTCACTTAAAATCTTTTCAATTTTCTTTTGTTGTTTTGCTATGTATTTTTCACCTAGTGGTTGTGCTTCTTCTCTAAATTCCATTTCAAATCCGCCTTTACTCATTGCAGAATACTTTTGTCTAAACTCTGTATATAAAAAATAAACCGATAAATCATCAATAAAAGGCAATGAAACCAGCTTGGTTTTAGTTTGATATATTGTGTAAGTTTTTAAGTTTTTACCATTTAATAAAAACAATATTAAATAACTTGATAAAATATCTAATATACAAAGTGCAAAAAACACAGGAAAGAATATTATTTTACCTAGTGGGTAATCTAGCTTATAGCTCAAACTTTTTCCTTCCATTTCTTTAGTATTAAAAGAATCTTTATCAAATATATATGAATAAGCTAAAGCAGGTCGTTTAGATTGCAATCTAAAAACTATATCACTTTTATTTATTGTTGTAGTTACTTTCTTATAACTTTTTGCTATACCAAAAACACCTGCTTCATCTATTGTATATGTTTCAAAATATATCTTTTCATTATCTACGCTAATATAAAAATCATTATTTTTAACAAATCTAAGCCTTTTTATTTGTCTAAGGTTTAAAAAGAATATAATAAAAAATATACTATGAAGTATTGCTTCATCCATCCTTTTTATCCACCACAAATCCGACATTCTTGGTGTTGGTCTATTATATAGCATGATTAAGTTATCTATACTTTTATAAAGTGTATAAAACGCAATAAAAGTCAAAAAAATTTCAATAATAAATCTAATAAGCTCTAAGCTATATAAATAATCGTTTTTTATTTTATAATCTTTTAAATTGTCTATATTCAAATTTATCCTTTATTTTTAATAAGATTAATTATATGAAATAAAAATAAAAATTCATAAAATTATTAATATATGTTACTTTTTATAATAAATAATATTAAAAAATATTTTTTATTTAATTTCAAATTCATAATTCAAATTCTTTTAAAATATAAACAATAAAAATTTATAAAATTTATAATAAAGTTAGTTAGTGGTATAAAATATTTTAGAATTTAAATTAGGATTTTAATATATTAATTTAGTCCTTAAATTTTGTAAATTCCTAAAATTATGAATAAAACTACACATTCATTAGTTGCTTATGATTTTATATAAAATAAAAAGGAAAAACTTTATTAATTTAAGTTTTTCCAAATTAATCAATCATCAGTTAAAGCAACTGCAGGGATTAGCTTACTAGCTTGTTTAGCAGGAAAATATCCAAAAAATAAACCAACTAAAGTGCTACTTAAAAACCCTAACATAATAGCATCAAAATCAACTATCATTTTAATAGGAGCGTCAAGTAAATTAATGCCATAAACAAGCATTAAAGCAATCATTACACCAATACTAGCAGCCACGCTACAAAGCACAACCGATTCAATCAAAAACCCCGTGCTAATATAAGATGGACTTGCTCCGATTGCAAGTTTTACCCCTATTTCTTTCGTTCGCTCTTTTACAACGACAAGCATAATATTCATAACGCCAATTCCACCAACAATCATAGCAATAAATGCAATACCAAAAATCATTAAACTAAGTGTATTTGTAGTGCTTTCTATACTTTTTTTAATAGCGTCTTGATTAAAGGTCAAAATTGAATTAGCACCCTTTTTAATCTCTAAAATCTGTTTAATGCTATTATCAGCTAATTCGCTATTTACATCATCTTTAAGCAATACGACAATACGCCTAATATGTTTATTACCATCAAATTTATTGCTAATTGTGCTATTTGGAACATAAACTCTAATATCAAAACCATCTCGCTCATTTTTATCTTTTTTAAGAACTCCAATTACTCTTAATGGCTGACCTTTTAGATATATTATTTTATTTAATGGACTTTCTATTTTAAATAAAGTTTTAGCTAAATTCTCACTAATTACACATACATTCTTAGCGTCTTGTTCTTCTTGCTCGGTAAAAAATCTACCTTCTTTCATCTCCTTAGCACTAATTTGTAAAAAATTCGCAAAAACCCCTGTAGCATCAGTATCTACTTCGTTTTTTAAATAAGTAATATAAGCACCACTTAAACCACTCTCAACCCCAACTTCTTTTACAAAATCAAGCCTTTTAATAAGCTCTAAATCTTGGTATGTTAAATCCTTAATCCTACCTGCATTCCTATCTCCAAATCTTGAGCCTTTATGAACTATAATTGTATTTGTCCCAAGTGATTTTATCTCTTCTAAAATATCAGCTTTTCCACCATTTCCTAAAGCTATCGTTGAAATTACTGAAGCAGTAGCGATTATAAGCCCTAGCATAGTAAGAAATGACCTTAATTTATTTGTGATTAGATTATTTAATGCAAGTTTTACATTTTGAGAAAAAAAGCTAAAACTAGCTATAAATCTATCTTTAAAATTAGCTTTATTTAAATTATCTTCATTTAAATTGCTTGTTTTAAATTCTTTGACATTTTCATCGCTAATGATAACTCCATCTTTCATTTTGATAATTCTAGTTGCGTATTTACATAAACTCTCATCGTGAGTTACTAAAATAACCCCAACTCCGTTTTCATTTAGCTCCTTTAGAATTTGCATAAGCTTTATTCCATTTGCACTATCAAGCGCTCCTGTTGGCTCATCTGCTAATATAAAATTTGCATCATTTATAAGTGCTCTTGCCACACTTACACGCTGTTGCTGACCACCACTTAAATGTGCTGCTTTTTTATGAGTATGTTCGCTAAGTTCTAATTTTTCTAATAATTTTTTAGCTTTTTGAATACTAGTTTGTTTGTTTTTCTTAGCATATAAAGCTCCCATTATTACATTTTCTAATACACTTTGTAAGGGCATTAAATTGTATCTTTGAAATATAAAACCTAAATTATCTCTTCTAAAGGCTGATTTTTCTTCACTATTTAAAGAATACAAATTCTTATCATAAAATATATATTCTCCGCTACTTGGCTCATCAATTAAGCCTATCATATTAAGCAAGGTGCTTTTTCCTGAACCACTTTTGCCTAATAATATTACAAACTCGCCTTTTTTTATCTCAATATTTATATCTTTTAATACTTGAGTTGAGCCATAAAATTTATTTAGATTGCTTATCTTTATCATTAGTTATTACCACTTCATCATCATCATTTAAGCCACTTGTAATTTCTATATTAAAATTATCGCTCTTACCTAAGGTTATATATGCTTTTTTATAGCCTATCTCGCTATTATCTTTAATATTTACAAAATAACCTTGATTGTCTTTATTAATATAATTAATAGGTAAAGTTAAAGCATTTACTACCTTATCAATTTCTATGGTATTTTGAACATCTATTCCTATTTTTAATTCAGGGTTATTATTTACAAAATATCTAGCATAATAATAAACAGCCCCACTTGAAGTAGCATTATCAATAACACTAACATCAGCACTATCAATACTATTTATACTAGCTTCTTTAGTGCTAGATCCATCACTTAATGGAGTATATGTGATTTTTTGCCCTACTTTTAATAAGCTAACATCATTTTGTGCTATTTGCATTCTTACTTCCATCTCATCTAAATTAGCTAATTTAATTAGTGTTGGTGAGCTTTGCTTTGAGTTAATTGTCTGACCTAAACTAGCATAAACACCTATTACACTACCATCAATAGGGGCTTTTACTATTGTTTCATCTAAGCTTTCTTGCATAGTAGAAATATTTGCATTTGTTTGAATTATTTGAGCTTTTATTGAGCTAAGTTTTGCTTTTGCGTTGTAATAATTAGTTTTTGCGTTTAAATAATTTTCTTTAGAGCTAGCACCCTTACTTAATAACTTTTCTTGAGTTTGA
Organism: Campylobacter sp. RM9334; assembly: GCF_020138145.1. Taxonomy (NCBI): domain Bacteria; kingdom Pseudomonadati; phylum Campylobacterota; class Epsilonproteobacteria; order Campylobacterales; family Campylobacteraceae; genus Campylobacter; species Campylobacter sp. RM9334. Next base: position 128,423 of record NZ_JACGAX010000003.1, on the reverse strand, counting down.
AGTTTTACATATAATTCGTTTAAATATACTCTAGCTGCTTCTTCTTCATCATTTAAACTAATTAATTTACTTTTTTCTATAGCCAAATCATTCTTAGCTTTTTCATCATCTAAAATAGCAATAATATCGCCTTTTTTAAGCTTATCTCCTAGCTTTACACGAAATTCTTTAATTTCTCCATTTGCTAAAGTTGCAACATTTACCAAAGAAGGAGAATAAGCCTTGCCTACTGCTTCAACATTAATTGATAAATCCATTCTTTTTGGTTTAATAATTCTAAAATTATTATTAGTTTCATCATTACTAAAATATGCAAAACTAAATATGCCTATAATTATTACTATCAAAATAGCTAGTATTTTTTTCATTTTATCCCTTCTTTAATTTATTTTTGCTAAAATCTCAATTTTTAAAATATTTATCAAAAAAGGTTAATAAATGGCAGAAAACGAAGAAGTTGTAGCACCAAAATCAAAAGGTTCTAGTTTGGTTTTAATTTTAGTAACCGTTTTATTACTTGTTGTATTAATCATAGGCGGTTTAGTTATATTTTTATTAATGGGAAGTGGCGATGAAGAAAAGGCTGATGAAAGTGTAAAAACCGAGCAAGTTGAAAAAAAACCTGCTAAGAAAAAGAACGAAATGTCAGCTGATGTTGGTGTTATTTATCCATTAGATGGCTTTACCGTGAATTTAGTAAGCGATAGTGGGACTAAATATTTAAAATGCAAAATTGAATTAGAGCAAAATATAGAAACACTAACACCAGAACTTGATAAAAAAATACCTATTATTAAAGATAAAATAATAGAAACTCTAAGTTCAAAAAGTGTAGAAGAAATAAGCACAGGAAAAGGCAAAGAAAGATTAAAAGAAGAAATTATCAATAAAATTAATGAAGTATTAAATGATGGCTTTATCAAAAATATTTATTTTACTGATTTTGTGATTACTTGATGATTGGTTGTGATATTGTTGAGATTGCTAGAGTTGAGAAAATTCTAGCTAAATCTCAAATTAAATTCTTAAAAAAAATCCTTACCGAAAACGAATTAAAAACTCTAAGTTCTAATTCAAATTCTATTGCAGGTTATTACGCAGCAAAAGAAGCAGCTAGTAAAGCTTTAGGCTGTGGAATTAGTAAAGATTGCTCTTTTATGGATATAGAAATTATAAAAAATAATCAAAATAGACCTAGTATTTTATTTAGTGAAAAAATTTTTAATAAATTTGGAGTAAAATCAGCTCATCTTAGTATTAGCCACGATGCAGGGATTGCAATGGCTGTTGTTATGCTGGAGAAATAAATTGAAAAATTATCTTGAATTATTAAAATATAGTAAGACTTTTAAAATTCTTATCCTAGTTCAATTCATAACTTATTTTGGGGCTTGGTTTTCACAAATTGGTGTTTATACTATGCTAATTGAGTTTGATTTTAGCGAGTTTAGTTGGAATATTTTAGGCTCTGAAATAAATCACGAAAGTATGAAAAAATGGGCTATATCTTTTTCTGCTGTATTTGCATTTTTGCCTACTATTTTAATGGCACCAATTAGTGGAATTATAATTGATAGTTTTAAGTCTAAAAAACTTTTATTATTATCAATTATCATTGAATTATTTTCAGTATTTTTACTAATTTTTATAAAAGACGCTAGTTATATTTTTATACTATTTTTACTAATTTTTATAAGACTTGCGGTTGCAAGTTTATATTTTCAAACTGAAATGAGTTTATTGCCACATATTTTTGATAAAGACAGATTAAAGCTAGCAAATGAGTTATTTTCAGTAGTTTGGGCTATTTCATACACTACAGGAATGGCAGTTGCTGGTATGTTTATACATTATTTTGGGGTTTATAATGCCTTTTTGCTTGATTGCTTTTTATTTTTAATTGGAATTACATTATTATTTTTTATAAAAATAGAAGTAAAAAATGAAAAATTTTATTTCAAAAATATCACAAAAATGGCTAAAGAAGGTTTGTTTTATTTACTAGGAAATAAAAAAATATTACATTTAATATTATTACACGCCTTTATAGGATTTACAGCTTATGATGCTTTGATTAATTTTTTAGCTGGATATGATTATTTAAATAAAGTATATTTTCTAAAAGAAATTCTAAGCACAGGTTTAATAATTGGACTTAGTAATGCAATTAGAGCTTTATCTTTAGTAGTTGGACCTTTAATTTTAAGTAAAGTCGTAAATCACAAAAGATTATTTTATTTTTTTATTTTACAAGGCTTAGGGATTATTACTTGGGCTTTACTTCAATTTAATTTCTGGGTATCTTTTATAGGTTTAATATTTGCTGGATTTTTTACTAGCACGATATGGTCTTATACTTATACAGCAATTCAAAACAATTGCGATAAAGAATATTATGGCAGAGTGATTGCTTATGTTGATATGATTTATATGAGCTTTTCATTAGCAATTACTTTACTAACTGGTTGGTTATTTGATAATAAAGTTGGCACTTTTTATATTACAATATTAATTGGAAGTTGCTTTATAATAGGTGCTTTTTATTGGTTATTTTATATAAGGAATTATGGATGCGAAAAGTAATTTTAATAGGTGCTAGCACAGGTGGTCCTAGTCAGATTAAGTATTTAATTCAAGATTTAAAACTTGTAAATACAACAATAGTTATTGCTCAACATATGCAAGCAAATTTTTTACCAAGTTACGCACATCAACTTGATAAAGAATGTTTAAGCGATGTTGCGTTATTAGAAAATCCTTGCTTTTTAGATGATAAAAAAATATATATTTGTCAATACAATACGGAGTTATTTTCAAATCTAAGGGCTAATTTTAATAATGGAGTTTTTCCATTTTGTCCTAATGTAGATTTATTGTTTAATAGTGCTTCAAAACTTACAAAAGACTATGAAATACTAGCAATATTATTAACAGGAATTGGAGATGATGGTGCTAAAGGCTTATTTGAACTATACAAAAAAGGCGCTAAGTGTATAGGCGAGAGTGAAAAATCTTGCATAGTTTATGGAATGCCAAAAAGAGCTTATGAATTAAATAATAATCTTTTACAACTTGACATTGAAGATATAAAAAAAGAAATTGTAAATTTCATTCAAAGGTAGGTTTTATGTTTAGTTTTTTATCAAATAAAAAAGATATAGAAAATCAACAAAAAGAAGAGTTTAAATTCCACGATGATAATTATGAGTTTGATATGCTTTTATTGAAAATTAGACAAGTTTGTGGAATTGATTTAGAAGTTAAAAAAACAACAATAAGACCAAAATTAATCAAATTTTGCACTAATAATAATTTAAGCTCTTTTTCTCAATTAACTAATAAAATGGATTTAAACCTTCCTATTAGACAAGAATTATTTGACTTAATAACGGTTTGTGAAACTTATTTTTATAGAGAACTAAAACAACTTAATGAATTAATTTATATCTTAAGAGCAGAACCTAGCAAAAGAAGAATTTTATGCGCTCCAAGCTCAAGTGGAGAAGAAGTATATTCAATACTAATGCTAGCAAATGAAGCAGGGATTACTAATCTTTCAATCTTAGGAATAGATATAAATGCTGAAATTATTCAAAAAGCAAGAGCTAGAAGATATTCAAAACGCTCATTATATAATCTAAATGATAATCTAATCAAAAAATACTTTGACCAAGACAATGATGAATATGTGATAAAAAGCCAATATTTTTCTAATGCTAAGTTTGAAGTTGTGAATGTATTTGATAAGAAATTTTTAGAATTAGGTAAATTTGATGTGATACTTTCAAGAAATATGATGATTTATTTTAATGAAGAATACAAATATCGCTTGGTTGATAATTTTGTCAAAAATCTCAATGATGGCGGAATGTTTTTCGCTGGACATGCTGATTTAGTTCCAAGTCATAATGAATTAAAAAAAGTATATGCAAATACTTGTACTTACTATGTAAAAGAATAATTAGAAATTAAATTCCTAATTATTCACGCCATAAAGTTAATTTCTCTCCTTTAAAGCCACTGCATTTATATAATTTAGTAGTTTCATCTTTACCTTTTAGCTTTAATTCATCAACTAATTCTAATTCATATATACTAGCGTCTTTTAAGGCTGCTAAAGTGTTATGAGAGATTAAGATATTTGCCTTATAGTTTTTACAAGAGCTTTCTACCCTACTTGCGGTATTTACTCCATCTCCTATACAAGTATAATCACTTCTTGAAAGGCTTCCCATCTCCCCTACAATACATTCACCTGTGTTAATTCCTATACCTATATTTATATAAGGAAGTCCTTTTTTGCCCCAATCTTCGTTTAAAAGCTTTAAGGTTTTTATTTGCTCAATTGCAGCTTGTAAAGCACAATCAGCGTGATTTTCTAAATCATTTGGAGCATTAAAATACGCCATAACAGCATCGCCTATATATTTATCAACCGTTCCATTGTATTTAAAAATAATATCACTCATAGGGGTCATATATTTATTTAAAAAATTAACCAAATCAGAAGCATCCATATTCTCACTAATCGTAGTAAAATCTCTAATATCACTAAAAAATACTGATATTTCTCTTTTGCTTGTGCTAAATACATTGCTATCTGTATTAATTAATTGCTCTGCTACTCTTTTTGAAACCTTTTTTTCTAGCTTAGCTTTTATAAATTCTTTTTGTCTGCTTTCTAAAAAGAAGTTAATTAATATCCCAATTACTCCCATAATAGCTAAAACCAAAATAAGTTCAAATGTATGAAGTAAATACTTCTTGCTAATTATAAAATAATAATGCCCTAAAATAATAGTTGCTAAAAGTATTAAATGCCATAAAACTTGCAAAATTATGCTTTTAAAATACATAAAAGAAACACTAAGAGCAATTATTAATAATAAAGAAATTAAAAGTATTTCAGATGAATATTTTGGGGTTGTTAGGTATTCATCATTTAATAAATTATCTATCGCATTTGCGTGGATTTCAACACCTGGTAAGTTTTCATCTAATGGATTGCTTCTAATATCATTAAGCCCTACAACACTAGTTCCAATTAAAACTATTTTATCTTTAAAGAACTCTTTACTAATAGTCCCATCTAAAACATCAATAGCACTAATATAATCATAATGCGGAGATTTTCCTTTAAAATATAAACCAAGCAATGCATGAGCATTTACTACAAAGCTATCCTTATCTCCTAATACTAAATGTATATCTTTAAAATTATCTCCAATTGCTTTAATATCATCAATTCCTAGATATTTTGCATACATTGCAAGACTAAGACTTGGTAAGAGTTGTTTAAACTCACCATCATCATAATAAATCATCATAAAGGCATTTCTAATTACATTATCTAAATGTGAATATGAATTAACAAATCCATTTGCATAAGCATTATCGCTTAATTCTTCTATACTTGCTGTAATATTTTTGCCATGTTCAAGCAATGAATAATCAATATTATCTTCAGCTATGCTTTGATTACTTAATGGGGCTAATTTTTTTTCCGTATCGTTTATATAAGAGCCTAAGTTTATAGCATAGGCTAAAATACTATTTGTCTTTGAAAGTGCCATAGCAAAAGCTTTATCAGTATCTTGAGTGCGTTGGCAAAAATGATATTTTGGAATGTTTAAAGAATTAAACTCCATATCATTCATCTTTTTAGTAATTTCTCCACGCTTATCACTTTCTGCAAAATAAATATCAAATCCTACCACACTAGCAGAATTTAATTTATACACCAAACAAGCAAGAATATCTCTATCCCAAGGCCATTGCCCAAGACTAGCTAAGCTTTTTTCATCAATATCAACTATAGCAATTCTACTATCACCTTTAATATTATGATTAAAATAAGCATTAATTCTAAAAAACATATCGTGAGTTAAATTATCTAGCCTTGTGATAATACCGACTTCTTTTATAGTTATAAAAAATGAAAAAACAATCATTAAAATTGATAAAACTATAAAAGAATAAAATTTCTTAAACTTACTTAAATGTCTAATCAATTTTTAGCCTTTAATTTAATATAAATTTGAAGAATATCAATTGCAGCTGGAGTAATTCCACTAATTCTACTTGCATCAAACAAATTATCAGGCTTATTTTTTTCAAGTTTTTCTACGACTTCATTACTAAGCCCACTAATTCCACGATAAGTAAAATCATTTGGAATTTTAATCTTAATCAAATTCGCTTGATTTTGAATACTTTCATCTTGCAATTTTACATAATGATAATATTTTGCATCAAGTAAAATTTCATCTAAAACAAAATCATTTAAATTAGCCAAACTTGGTGCTAAAGAAAGCATTTTTTCCTTTGTTATCGTGCTACGAGCTATAATTTTTTGAAGAGTTGTTGGTTGAGAAATCGGCTCTTCATTAATACTTGCTAATAATTCATTAAAAGAATTTGAAGGAACAACCCTGCTTTCACATAAAAACTCTAAACCTTTTTTAATATCATTTATTTGATTTTCATAGTATTTAAAGCTATTTTCATCTCTTAAACCACACTCATAAGCGTATTTATTAAGCCTTGTTATTGCATTGCTTTCACGAAGTAATAATCTAAACTCAGCCCTACTTGTAAACATTCTATAAGGCTCTTTTGTGCCTTTTGTAACTAAATCATCAATTAAAACACCAATATATCCTTCATCACGGCGTAACACAAGTCCATCTTTATTATCAATTGCCAAACTTGCATTTATAGCTGCCATAAGCCCTTGAGCTGCTGCTTCTTCATAACCAGTTGTCCCATTTACTTGACCTGCTAGATAGAAGTTTTTAATAATTTTACTTTCTAAAGTATGAAACAAATCAAGTGGGTCAAAATAATCATATTCTATTGCATAGCCGTGTCTTGTGATTTTAGCATTTTCAAAGCCTTTAACCGAGCGTATCATTGAATGTTGAACTTCAAATGGTAAAGAAGTTGAAAAACCATTTATATAATATTCTGTAGCTTCTTTTGTCTGTGGCTCAATAAATAAATGATGACTTTCTTTATCCGCAAAACGATTGATTTTATCTTCTATACTAGGACAATATCTAGGGCCAACTCCTTTAATTTGTCCTGTAAACATAGGAGCTTTATCAAAATTTGAACGGATAATATCATGAGTTGTTGTATTTGTATGCGCTATATAGCAAGGAAGTTGCGGCAATGTATGAGAAGTAAATTCTAAGCTAAATCCTTTAGTATTTAAATCGCTTTCTTGAGTTTCTAATACGCTAAAATCAATACTACTTGCTGCAATTCTAGGACAAGTTCCAGTTTTAAGTCTTCCACGATTAAGCCCTAAAGCAGCTAAATTATCGCCTAACTCACTAGCACTAAGCTCTCCTACACGACCACTTTTTATCTTGCTTAAACCTACATGAATTAAACCATTTAAAAATGTCCCACTGCATAAAATTATTTTCTTAGCTTCATAAGTTTTATTAAGCTCGGTTTTTACTCCATAAGCTTCATTATCTTTTACTAAAAGCTCTGTAACCATTTCTTGAGAAATGTCTAAATTAGGCATATTTAATAATATATTTTTAGCATTTTTATTGTATTCATCCATATCTATTTGAGCTCTAGTCCCACGAACAGCTGCACCTTTGCTCTCATTTAAAGTCTTGTAATTAATCGCACTTAAATCAGTAATCTTTGGCATAATTCCGCCAAGTGCGGCTATTTCTTTTACTAAATGCCCTTTTGCAAGTCCGCCTATTGCAGGATTGCAAGAAGTTGCTCCAATTCTATCGTTTAAAATCGTAAGAAGTAGTGTTTTTTTACCCATTTTAGCACTTGCGTGTGCTGCTTCAACACCAGCATGACCAGCACCAATTACTATAATATCATACATCATTAATCCTTTTTTTTATAATACACTAAGCTTATTGTAAAGGATAAAAATGTTTAATGGTTTAATAAGAGAATGTGGCTTTATAAAAAACTATTCAAATAATGAATTAAGATTAATTTCAAAACTAAAACCAAACATAGGAGATAGCGTAGCAACTAATGGAGCTTGTCTTAGTGTGATAAAAACTCATAATGATGGCTTTAGTCTAAATCTTAGTAGTGAAACTCAAAAAATAATCAAACCTTTTAAAGTAGGTGAAAAAGTGCATACTGAATTAGCAATGCAAGTAGGAGATAGGATTGATGGGCATATTTTAAGTGGGCATATTGATGGGCTTGGTAAAATCATTAAGATAAATAAGCTTGCTAGTGGGATAGATTTTTATATAAGTCTTGATGAAAAATTAATGCCTTTTGTGTGTAATAAAGGTAGCATTGCAATTGATGGAGTAAGCCTTACTATCAATGAAGTTTTAAACAATTCTATAAGACTTACAATAATTGATATTACTTTAAAAGATACTTTATTTAATTCATATAAAATCAATGATTTAGTAAATGTAGAAACTGATATTTTGGCAAGATATGTTCATAGAATGCTAAATTATAAAAATAACTCACTTACTTGGGATGATATTGATAGAATTAGTGCTATTTATTAGGAGTTTTTATGAATGAAGAAATTATGTTAAGAGCTTTAGTGCAAAAAGCACAAGAGATGGATGATGAGTATTTGGTAAATGAAAAATTAGTAAAAATGCTTATTAAAAAACAAGTATCATTTGATAATTACGATAAAATAAACGAGTTTTTAAACTTTATAAAAGACGCTAAAACAAACGCTCAAAAAAGCAAATAAAAAATAATTAAGATATTTAATAATAAATGAATTATTAAATATCTAATTTAAATTCCACGCAAAAGCTCTTAGGCTCGTTGCAATAATATATGTTTGCATTGTGAGCGTTGCAGATTTGTTTGCATAATGCTAAGCCTAAGCCATTGCCTTTTAGCTTAGTTGTATTGAATGCTTCAAAAAGATTAGTAAGATTTGCTATCTTTTCGCCACTATCAAAAACACTAATTTTATATATATTATTTATAATTTCTCCTTTGACTTTGATAGTGCCATTTTCTTCACAAGCATCAATTGCGTTATAAATTAAATTGCTTAAAACTAAGCTTATTAAAGACTTATCAACACTAATTGTAAATGGAGCAAAAGTGCATTCACTTAGAATTATTTCATCACTATTATTATAGGTATTAAAGACATTTTGGCATTCGTTTTCAAATTCTTGCAAATTGAACTCATATTTATTTAGCTTAAACCCACGAGTAAAAAGCAAAGTGCTCTCAATTATTCTCTCAACCCTTTTAATCGCATCTTGCATTTGCATTACAATATGTTTATTTTTAAGCTCAACTTTACTAAAAAGCACCCCTGCTAAAAGTGAAACCGAGCCTATTGGATTTCTAATCTCGTGAGCTAAATTAGCCGCTACTTGACCCATAGAAACAAGCCTTTCATCTCGCTTTTCTTTAGTAATATTTGTAGCCATTATTAGGTGCTTATCAGCGTATTTTATAGATTTGATTTGATAAAAATTATTTAAAAATTCTAATTCATAATGCTCTTTATTAAGGTCAATTTGCCTAAATAATTCATCACTTGCTAATTTGTTTTTCACTACTAGATTTTGATTTTCATCCAAAACCCAAATAGCACTTGGTAAAATCTCAATGATTTCATTTATCATTAGCATTAAACTATCATAAGAAGTCTTTAAAGCCTTGTATTCATTCTCTACTACATAAGTTTGCTCAATTAACGCCTTTAGCCCATCAGCAAAACTCTGCTTATCTGATAAATCTAAGCTATCTAAAATATTTTTATTCATAAATATCCTTTAAATTTTTAAGATTATATTAAAAATATTCATTAGCACGATAAAATTCCATATATTTTTTTAAAAAAAAATTAAATGGACACTTTTCAGCATATCTTTATGATACAATCAAAGCAAATTTTATGAAAGGAAAACAATGTTAGAAATCAAAAATCAATTTTTGTCATTTTTAGATGAACTAAAATTAGTAGTTGAAGATAAAGAAATCTTCTCAAAAATTAATGAATTAAAATCAAGAATTAATTCAACCGAGCTAATAATCCCAGTAGTAGGTGCTTTTAGTGCGGGTAAGAGCACATTGATTAATAATTTTTTAGATAATTCTGTATCTATGGGGGGGGGATTTTACCGACTAAGATAGAGCCTACAACAGCACTTGCAACTGAGCTAAGATTTAATGAAGATGAAAAAATCATAGCAATAGATGAAAACAACCAAAAAATCACTTTAAATATAAACGAGTTAAGCTCTCTAGCTACAAGCAATAGTAATTATAAATATATTCAAGTTTTTTTAAACAATAAAAAATTAAAAGATATTGAACCATTGGTTTTAGTTGATATGCCAGGCTTTGCTGCTAGAAATAATTATCACAATAAAGCCATAATTAATTATCTTTATAAAGGTGCTTATTTTATAATCTTAAATCCAGTTAGTGATGGAACAATACAAAAAGATATCAAAAGTGAAATCAACAACATTACAGAGCATAATAGAGATTTTACATTTTGTTTAAGCAAGACAAATCTAGCAACCCCAAGCACCATAGAAAAAGTAAAAGAGCAAATCCTAGAGCTTTTAGAAGAATACGACTATGATAAGGAAATAATATGCCTAGGAGATAGTAGCGGTAATGAATTATTAAAAGCATTAAAAAGCATTGATAGTGAAAAAATATTTAAAAATATATTCTATGAAGAATTAAAAATATTTAATAAAAGCATTAGAAATATAAGCAAAAATAGTCTAATAAATTTACAATTAAATCAAAAAGATTTTGAAGAAAAATTAAAAGATTTTGCAGCAATAACAAATAAAATAAATAGCACAAAACAAACCTTAAGCGAATTAGGATATCAAAAATACGGAGCTAATGAAGTAGGTCGTATAATACAAAACACAAAAACAACAATTCATAATGACTTAAACCATCTAGCAAATAGAGCTATAAATGGTGCTGATATTTCAAATGATTTAAGTAATATGATTGAAGTAGTATTATCCGCTGAAATAAACAAGTCTTTACTAAAAATCAGAGAAAGCATAGTAAAAGAATTTGAAATAGACCTAGGAAATCTAACCTTAAACAATAATATAAAAAGTTTTGATTTAGATAGTATCAAAACCATTGCTCGTGGCATAGATATACAAGTAGAAAATATCCAAATAGGCAAAATCAATGCTGATACAGGCTTTATAAAAGATATAGCTATCCTTGGTATAAATATTCTTTCAGTATTCAAGCATATTCCTATAATTAATATAGCAACAAATATTTTAAGTGGATTATTAGGTTTTTTAGGTGGAGGCAATAAAGAAGCTGAGCGTGAAGCTAGAGAAGAAGCAAGAAGAGCTAGGGAAGAAGCCGAAGAAAGAGCTAAGAGTAAATTTAAAGAAGAAGTAATGGCTAAAGTAGGAACTGAACTATCTAATATAGTCCCAAATCTTTTTAAAACCCAAGTAGAAGAGCTTAGTAAGGTAATAGCACAAGCTTTTGATGAAAGTATGAAAGAAGAAAAAGAAAGAACACAAAAAGACCTAGAGACACTAAGCAAAACAAAAGAAGTGCTAGATAATCAGATTAATTATTTAAACAAACTAATAAACAAAACACAAGAATTAGAAAACAAATATTTCAAGGAGTAAAAATGCAGATTTTAGCTAAAACAAAAAATTTAGAAGAATTAGTCTTAAAATACGATGATTTACAAACAAGCACAATAACAAGTCTAAAAGATGAGTTTGCAATAGTAAAAAGTGGGGAATTAGAAAAGTATTTAGAAGAGTTAAAAAATAGCCAAAGATTATTAAAAATAGGAATAGTTGGGCGTGTAAAAGCTGGTAAAAGCTCGTTATTAAATACTTTAGTCTTTAATGGAGCTGATGTATTACCTAAGGCTGCTACACCTATGACAGCAGCACTTACTATGATTGAATACGATGAGAATTTAAGTGCTATCGTTGAACTTTATAAACAAGCCGATATTAATGAGATTGAAAATCAGCATTCTCAATATATAAAAGAGCTAAATAGATTAAAAGATATAAAATTTATGGAGTTAAAAGAGAGAAAAGAGAAAAAACTAGATGCTAAATTAAGTAAAGAAGATATAAAAGATATAGAAGAAAAAGCCGAAAAATCAGCAAAAAGAGAGCTAAACGATAATCTTATCCTAAGCTCAAGCTATGATCAATTTGAAAGAATTAAAGCAAATCCACTAAAACTAAAAGATGAATTTGTAACCATCAAAGCAAACAATATAAACGAATTAAATAAAGAGCTTTTAGAATATGTTGGAGCTAATGGTAGGTTTATGCCTTATACAAAATCAGTTACCTTGAAGCTAAACGAAGAAAGCTTAAAAAATATCCAAATCATTGACACCCCAGGCGTAAATGACCCAATAGTATCTCGTGAAGCAAGGACAAAAGAGCTTTTACATAAATGCGATGTGGTGTTTATAGTATCTCCATCAGGGCAGTTTCTAAACCAAGAAGATACTAATTTAATGGATAGATTAGGCAATAAAGACGGAGTAAATGAGCTATTTGTAATAGCGTCTAAAATGGATGAGCAACTTTATGGCTCATTAAAAACTGAAACCAATGAAGATTTAGACCTAGCCTTAGATAAGCTTAAAACCAGCTTTACAAAACAACTAAAAGGCTACTGCGAAGAACAAGAAAAAGAATGCGAATATGCAAAAGCTTTATGGCAAAATTTAAGCAAAAATGAAGTGATTACTTCATCAGGGATGGCTTATTCTATACTAAATCATCTAGGCTCATTAGATGAGAATGAAGAGCATGTGATGAACCTTTTAAGAATGAATTATCCTAATTATTTTAACGAGAAAAATACTAAAGAAAATCTAAAAAAATTAGCAAATATAGAATTAGTCAAAGAAAAACTAAACTATGTAAAAGAACTAAAAGATGAATTGTTAAACAAAAAATCAAATGAGTTTATAAGTGCTAAAACAAACGATTTTAACGATTTTATAAAAGAATTAGAAAAGCTAATTTCAAATGATTTAAAATCTTTAAAAGATATGGATTTAGACTCACTCAAAAAACAAGAACAAGAATTAGCCAAAGCAAAAGAAGTAGCATCAAAAGAGCTTAGTAAAAGATACAAAGAGCATATAAACGAAATTGGTGAAAAAATCAAAAAACACCTTCAAAACACAGCTAAAGCGTATTTTTCTAAAGAAAACGAAAATGTAGATGATAGCGTAAGTACAGAGACTAAAGAAGAAAGATATACAGATTATGAAACAAGAAGAGTAAAAAGAAGCACAAGCAAATGGTATAACCCTTTTAGTTGGGGAAGTTATGAGTATGATTATGAAGAATACCCAGTTACAAGATACAGAACCATTACTACTACAAATGTAATGGCAGGGACTATTCATAGTGGCTTAATAGCACTTACAAATAAACTTGAAGAGTTAATCAGTCTAAACGCTAATGAATATCTAAACTCATGGAAGAAAAATCTAAGCAAAATCTTAATGCAAACTTTAAGAGAAAATATGGATAGAGAATTTATAGATGAAATCATCATAGCAAAGGCTATAAATAAAGTTATAAGTTCTATAAAAACCCCTGATATATCATACTCAAGCAAAATGCCAAGCTCACTAAATCGTAGCGGAAGATTAAGCGATAGCGAAGGCAAAAACTATGTAGCAGAAGTAAAAAACTACCTAGATAGCCTAGAAGCAAATGTAATTAGTGATATAAATAATTTCATCACTAATATACTAAAACATTTGCAGAATAAGGATTTAAGTGGCGAAATCTTTTTAAGTTGTCAAAAAGAACTAAACAAACTAGCTTTAGATATAGAAAACAAAGAAGCAGCAATTAAAACAAAAGAAACAATATTAAAAGAAATCAAAAAATTAGGAGAATAAAATGGCAAAGAAAAAATTAAGTTCATATCAAAAATTAAAAAAGAATATGAAAGCTTTAAAGCACGAGTTAAACGACAAAGAATTAGAGTTAAGAGAGCAGATTATTAAAAATCTCAATACAGAAGAAATCAAGCTACAAAATAAGCTTATCTCAAAACTTTTAAACGCCAAGATTAAAAACAAAGGTCTAATGAATTATCACGAACTTTTAAACAATGACTTTTTAGAGTTTGCAAATTATGAAGAATCGCTATCAAACGAAGCAGAAGCTATAATAAAACTCCAAACCATAGAAAAAAAGCTTGAAATCATTTCAAGCTACCCTGATATATTTACTAAAAATATCATTGCAGTTGGCGGTGGCTTTAGTGCAGGTAAAAGTGAGTTCATAAGCTCATTTATAAACGATGATGAAGTAAAACTTCCTATAGGAATAGAGCCAACTACAGCAATTCCTACTTATGTAATAAATAAAGATGAGCCTATGATATTAGCTTGCAATAACCAAAGCGCAAGTATAAATCTAAATGAAATAGATAGTAATATGTATAAAAAACTATCACATAAGTTTATAAACTCATTTGGCTTTAATCTTAAACAAATAATGCCTTATATGGTATTAGGTACTAAACTAAAGTTTGATAATATTTGCTTTATAGATACACCAGGCTATAATCCATCAAGCTCAGCAAGTGATTACACAAGTGAAGATTTAAACACAGCTAAAGATTATTTAAAAAATGCAAGTGCTTTAATATGGCTAATAGGACTTGATGCAAACGGAACTATACCTAAGAGTGATTTAGACTTTTTAGATGAATTAGAGCTAGATGATAAAGAACTTTACATAGTATTAAACAAAGCTGATTTAAAAACAAAAAGCGATATAGAAAAGATTATTTCTACAGTAGCTGATGTCTTAGATGAATATGGCTTAGATTATAGTGGTATAAGTGCTTATAGTTCGTTGCAAAAATTAGAAATCGCTTATGATGATAAGTCTTTAGATGAGTTTTTAAGCACACTAAATAAAACAAATATAAGTGTAAAAGAAAGCTTGTATAAAGAATTAAGAGCTATAAAAGCTGAGTTTGATATTACTATCATAGATGAGATGAATGCTAAGGATAGATTATATAAATCATTTGATTGTATAAGTGATGAATTATTTAATAATGCTAAGGCTAAAGAACATTTAGATAAATTAGAACAATTTATAATAAAAGCAAGAGATAAAAGACTACAAAACACCCTAAATAATACCTTTGCTAAATTTGAAGATAGCTTTAAAGCTTTCTTTGGAGATGAGATAAGCTATAAATACAAGCCAACCACAAAAGAAGAACTAAAAAAACTAGCAAATGATGAGAGTATAAACCTAGCTAATATTGATACAAGTTTGATAACTGATATGAGTGGGTTATTTCAATATAGCAAACGCAAAGACTTTAGTGGGATAAATACTTGGGATACTTCTAGGGTAAGAAATATGAGTTATATGTTTAATAAATGCGAACACTTTAATGAAGAACTTAGCTTTGATACGAGAAAAGTAAAAACAATGAGATGTATGTTTGCAGGGTGTGAAAATTTTAATAAAGAGATTAATTTTGATACAAGCAATGTAACTTATATGGGTGGAATGTTTAGTTGGTGCACTAACTTTAACAAACCTTTAAACTTTGATACTTCTAAGGTAACTGATATGAGTTGTATGTTTTTAAATTGTCCTAATTTCAATCAAAAACTAAAATTTGATACAAAAAATGTAGTTACAATGGAAAAAATGTTTGCTAATCTAAATATAAAAAAATTAGAAAAAGAAAATATGGCTGACAGACAATACTCTAATTATCTATTTAATCAAGAAATAAATTTTAATACTCCAAATCTTAAAAATACAAGTTTTATGTTTTATGGGTGCTATGATTTTAATTCTAATGTATTTTTATCAGATACTTCTAAAGTAGAAGATATGGCTTTTATGTTTTCAAACTGTATTAACTTTAATAAAAATATAAAATTTGATACCTCAAGGGTTAAAACAATGCGTTATATGTTTGCAGGATGCTCAAGCTTACATAAGCTACAAAGCCTATCAATACCGACTGCTGTTATTAAACCGACTGCTGTTGTTAAAAAGTATGTTTCGAATACTAATAGTTCTAGTAGGCTACAAAGGCTATAAATACCAAGTTCTGCTGATACTGTTGGAATGTTTACTGGAACTACCTATACAATCAAATAAAAAATCTTAGGAATTTCAATTGAAATTCCTAGTTCAAATTCTTTTAAAAATATTTTATATGGACATAATCAGGACTATCAATATGCTAAACTAAAAATAAACATTAAAGGAAGCTAATGAAAATTTTAGTTAAAGACAAAAGCGAATTAATTGATTTTGTATTAAATCAAAATATTGATTTAAGCTATTTAGACACAAGTTTAATCACAGATATGAGCGAATTATTTCTAAACTCTAATAGAAAAGATTTTAGTGGCATAAATACTTGGGATACTTCTAATGTTACTAATATGAAAGCTATGTTTAGTGGGTGTAGTAATTTTAATAAAACACTATATTTTGATACTTCTAGCGTTACTAATATGCAAGAAATGTTTAAAAACTGCAAAGCATTTAATAAAAGCTTAAACCTAAACACAAGCAATGTTACTAATATGAAAGCTATGTTTAGTGGGTGTAGTAATTTTAATAAAACACTATATTTTGATACTTCTAGCGTTACTAATATGCAAGAAATGTTTAAAAACTGCAAAGCATTTAATAAAAGCTTAAACCTAAACACAAGCAATGTTACTAATATGAAAGCTATGTTTAGTGGGTGCAATGCCTTTAATAGCGATATTAATTTTAATACGCATTGTGTTGTTGATATGTCAATGATGTTTGATAATTGCACTAATTTTAATAAAGTTCTTAACTTTAACACTATTAATGTTAAAAATATGAATGCTATGTTTTATAACTGCATTAATTTTAATCAAAGCCTTAATTTTGATACCACAAACACTCTTAATATGAGCGAAATGTTTGCAGAATGTAAAAATTTCAATAGTTCATTAGATTTAAATACTGCTAATGTTAATAATATGAGTTATATGTTTTATAACTGCATTAATTTTAATCAAAGCCTTGACTTTAATACCGAGAATGTTTTTAAAATGAATGCTATGTTTTATAATTGTGTAAATTTTAATCAAAGCCTTGACTTTAATACCGAGAATGTTTTTGATATGAGTGAAATGCTTTATAACTGCATTAATTTTAATCAAGAAATCAATCTCAATAGCAAAAAAACGCACAATATGAGCTCAATGTTTTATAATTGTATTAATCTAAATAAGCCAATTAATCTTAAAACTTCAAATGTTATCAATATGAATAGAATGTTTTGTAATTGCTCTAATTTTAATCAAGAACTCACATTTGATACAAAGCTAGTAAAGGATATGTTTTATATGTTTAAAGACTGCGTTAGTCTTAATAAAACTTTTCATTTTAATTTAAATAAAATAGAAAAATTCAACGATAAAAATACTATGAAAATTAATTTAAAAACCTATATAAAAAATATGATTTTAAAAAATTGCCCTGCAATTATTGAAATTCCTAATTCAAATTACACGAATTTAAATCAATCAAATCACAAATAAAAGGAGAATAAATGTCAAAAACAAATGAATTAAAATACAAGCCTAAAAATAAAAAAGAATTAAAGGTTTTAGTAAGTGATGAGAGTATAAATCTAGCTGATATTGATACGAGTTTGATAACTAATATGAGTGAGCTTTTTAAAGATAGTGAGCGAAAAGACTTTAGCGGCATAAATACTTGGGACACTTCTAGGGTAAAAAATATGTGCAGTATGTTTGAAAATTGTAAAAACTTCAATCAAGCTTTAGATTTTGATACTAGAAATGTAACTAATATGAGTGAGATGTTTAAATGGTGTGAGAAATTTAATAAACCTTTAAATTTTAATACTAGTAATGTAACTGATATGAATGGGATGTTTTCTGGATGTGATAATTTTAATCAACCTTTAGATTTTGATACTAGTAATGTAAGTGATATGGGTTGGATGTTTTCTGGATGTGATAATTTTAATCAACCTTTAGATTTTGATACTAGTAATGTAACTGATATGCATGGGATGTTTGCTTGGTGTATAAGCTTTAATCAAGAACTTAAGTTTGATACTAGTAATGTAAGTGATATGGATTGGATGTTTCGTGGATGTGATAATTTTAATCAACCTTTAGATTTTGATACTAGTAATGTAACTCATATGAATGGGATGTTTTTTAATTGTATAAATTTTAATCAAGCTTTAGATTTTGATACTAGTAATGTAACTAATATGAGTGGGATGTTTCGTGGATGTGATAATTTTAATCAAGCTTTAAATTTTGATACTAGTAATGTAACTAATATGAGTGGGATGTTTTCTGGATGTGATAATTTTAATCAACCTTTAGGTTTTAATACTAGAAATGTAACTAATATGAGTGAGATGTTTTCTTTTTGCGAGAATTTTAATCAGCCTTTAGATTTTGATACTAGAAATGTAACTAGTATGAGTAGAATGTTTGATAGATGTAAGAATTTTAATCAGCCTTTAGATTTTGATACTAGAAATGTAACTAGTATGAGTGGGATGTTTGCTTGGTGTATAAGCTTTAATCAAGAGCTTAAGTTTGATACTAGTAAAGTAATCGGTATGAATTGGATGTTTGATAGATGTAAGAATTTTAATCAGCCTTTAGATTTTAATACTAGAAATGTAACTAATATGAGTGAAATGTTTTATGGATGTGGTAGTTTTAACCAGCCTTTAGATTTTAATACTAGAAATGTAACTGATATGAGTGCGATGTTTTCTTTTTGCGAGAATTTTAATCAGCCTTTAGATTTTGATACTAGAAATGTAACTGATATGAGTGCGATGTTTTCTTTTTGCGAGAATTTTAATCAGCCTTTAGATTTTAATACTAGTAATGTAACTGATATGAGTGGGATGTTTAGCGAATGTAAGAATTTCAATCAGACTTTAGATTTTGATACTAGTAATGTAAATAATATGCACCGAATGTTTTTTAATTGTATAAATTTTAATCAAGCTTTAAACTTTGATACTAGCAATGTAACTGATATGAGTGGGATGTTTTGTGGGTGTGAAAGTTTTAATCAAGCAATCAATTTTAACATTTCAAAAGCTAATATTTATGGGCTTATATTTAGATGTTATGCATATAAACAAGAAATTAATTTTGCTAACGATACACTAATAAAAAGCGTTTATAAACCTAAAACAAAAGAAGAATTAAAAGCCTTAGTAGATAATGAGAGTATAAATTTAGGCGAAATTGATACGAGTTTAATAACTGATATGAGTAGATTATTTTATAAATCAAAAAGAAAAAACTTTCAAGGAATAAACACTTGGAATATTACTAATGTAAAGGATATGAGCTATATGTTTTATAAATGTAAAGGCACTTATAAGATTAATTTTGCTATATTTAGCGATGTTGATACTAAATATATGTTTGATCATAGCAACCTTGATGATTACATTATTAGGAATTAAATTCCTAATAAATCCTTATTAAGTCTTGCGGCAAAACCTGTTGCTTTGTGATTTTTATACTCTATTCTTTAAAACTTCTTTTAAAATATTTGCTAAGCATTGTTATTTTAAAATCCCACTAATTAAACAAAATCTAATTTAATAATTTCATCTAAAGTATTAAAAATCATTTTATAAGCTCTAAAACTTGCTTTATTATTTTTGGGTGTAAGGTTTTGTCGCTATGAAAAGGTAAAACCATTCTTAAATTATCTTTATAATATATCTTATGGCTACCTTTTTGTCTATCAAAAATAAAGCCGTTTTCTAAAAGCAATTTTTCACATTCTTTAGCAGTAAGCACTGGTAATTCAGGCATATTTGCCAACTTGCAAAGGAACTATAGAGACAAAAGCATTTAAAAGCTTTAATCTCTCATCATCACTTAAGCTCTCTAAATATAATTCGCTTGCTTCTTTTATGTTTTCTAATGCTTCTTCGTAAGTATCGCCTTGCGAAACGCAGCCTTTTAGAGCAGGAACATAAGCATAATAACCATTCTCATCTTTTTCTATGATTGCATTCATTTTATTCTCCTAATAAATCCTTATTAAGTCTTGCGGCAAAACCTGTTGCTTTGTGATTTTTGTATTCTTTAATGATTTCGCCGTTTTCATCTAGGATAAAACACGAGCGAATAAGCCCTTCGTATTCTTTACCATAATTTTTCTTAATCCCCCAAGCACCAAATAGCTTAGCCACTTCTTTAAATTCATCGCTTAATAAAATCTGATTTAAGCCGTATTCAGCTTTAAATTTCGCTAGTTTTTCACACTTATCAGGGCTAATTCCAATCAGCACATATCCTGCATTAAGCAATTTATCAAAACTCTCACTTAATTCACAATTTTGCTTAGTACAACCTGGAGTGTAAGCTTTTGGATAAAAAAACACTATCACCTTTTTACCGCGAAAATCACTTAGATTAATCGCTACTTCATCTTGATTTAATAAAGTAAATTCCATATTTAATCCTTTAAAACTTCTTTTATAATATTTGCTAAGCATTCTAATTGATTAGGTAAAACGCTCCTTAAATCAATTATTATGCTATCTTTATCATAATTAGCCACTACACCTTTATTTAAAAGTTCGTTTATCTTGCTTTTATTAGCCTTAATTTTTAAAGCATAGCCACTTAGTAATTTTTCAGGCATTGAGCCACCCCCTACTAGGCTTTTGCTCTCTATGATTTCGCCAAAATTTATTAGCTCTTGCAAGGTTTTTGCTTTGTTTAAGACTTGAGATTTTGTATCATTTAATAAAGCTAGGCTTGGTAGATTTGCATAGTCTTTATTTAAATAATTTTTAACAGCTTTTGTCAGTATTAATAAACTAGTTTTATTTAGCCTAAACATTCTTAAAAGCTGATTTTTGCGTAATTTTTCAATTAGTTCTTTTTTACCTAAAATAATTCCTGCTTGAGTGCTAGAAAATAATTTATCCCCACTAAATGAAACCAAGCTAATACCTTTAGATATTAGGCTTTTTACACTAGGCTCATCTTTTAAACTATCATTTATTAAATCCACATAGCCACTACCTAAATCATAATAAAATATTTTTTCATTTTTACAAGCTAAATCATTTAGGCTAATCGCATCTACTTCTTGACTAAATCCACCGATATAAAAGTTTGATTTATGAGTTTTTAAAATCATTTTTGCATTGTTTAATTCAGCTTCATAATCGCTCATCTTAGTCTTATTAGTAGTTCCTACTTCAATAAGCCTTGCTCCACTTTCACGCATTACATCGCTTACTCTAAATCCCCCGCCAATTTCTACTAGCTCGGCTCTACTTGTAATTACACCTTCGTTTTTGCCTAAAGTATTTAATACTAAAAATACAGCAGCAGCGTTATTATTTACCACAAGTGCATCTTCGCAACCAAAAAGCATTTTTAAATAAAATATGAGATTTTCATCTCTTTTACCCCTTGCATTGCTTTCTAAATCAAATTCTAAATTAATATTATTAGTATGAAAAGCCTTTAATTCATCATAATCACTCTCGCTCATTAAAGCACGACCAAGATTTGTATGAAGCACCACACCAGTAGCATTTATCAATGCTCTTGGCTCTTTTAATAGCCTTTTATTAATTCTTTCATTAAGCTCTTTGAGTATCATCTCGTAACTTTGCTCTTTATTAGTAGCTCTTAGTTCATTTATTAATTCTTTAGCCAAAAAGCTAACTAAAAAACTAGGTTTATCATTAAAGGCATTAATTAATTTTGATATTTGTGGTAGCATTTTAAAATCCTTAAATATTTTTTAAAATACTAGCAAGGAAAGGTAAAAATGAAAGAATTTGCATATTTAAAAAAGGCTGATTTTATAGATGATTTAGGCAAAAATATAGCCGTTATAAATAGCCCTACTAATGAGAAATTTCTAATAGCAAATGATAAGGCTTTAAATGCTTTAATCTATGCTCCTGAAATTGATTTTTATATAAAAAACTCAAGTGCTTTTAATAATGAAAAATTAGAAAAATTATATGAAGCAAGAGCTATTAATTATGATTATTCAAGTGAGATTAATTTATATGCGAATATTGATAAAAGAATTTGCATATTATTTGATGATAAAGATTTAAAAAACAAATTAATAGATAATGGTTATAAGGCTGTTTGCGTTAGTGAATTTGAGTTTGTTTATGGTGGGATTGGCTCACTTGTAGTAGTTACTAAAGAAGGCGAATTAGATTGTGATTTAGCTATTTCACAAACAAAACTAAACAATCACGCAGTATTAATAAATCATGAAAATATACTGCAAGATTTAAATTCTTTAACGGGTAAAATTAGCTTTACAAGAAAGATTGAGTTTAATTCAAGTTTATGTCAATTAGATGGGCGTAGGAGTGAGCATTGTGGTTGGTGCGTTGAGGCCTGTCCTAGCGTGGCTTTAAGCACTGATGATAAAAAAATCATAATAAGCGAAATTGATTGTATTAATTGTGCAAAATGCGTAAGCGTATGTCCTACTAATGCACTTGAGTTTTGTGAGTTTAATAAAGATTGCATAAAAGAAATTAGCAAAATCTATGAAAACGAGCAAATAATCATAACTCAAAATTATGATAATGATTTTAATATAAAGCATTTTTTACCATTTAATATACCTTTTGATTTATTAGATGAATTAATACTTTTACATTTAATAAACACAAGTGGTAAAAGCATTGCTATAGTCGGAGATATTAGCGAATTTTTAGCCGAAAAAATCAACTTAGTAAATGATATTTGTAAGGCAATCACAGGAAAAATAGCTATATATGTAAATGCAAATTTAGATGAAATTCCAAATGAATTGATAAAAGAATTTAAATCAAGCGAAAGTAATTTTAGATTAAATAAAAGAGAGCTTTTTGGCTTAAAAATCTCTTCTATGTTAAATAATTTAGATAAAGGCGTAATCACTGCTAAAAATTATGCAAAAATTAGCATAAATGAAAGCACTTGCACCCTTTGTGCTTCTTGTGCTGGGGCTTGTAATACGAACGCAATTTTAGCTGATAGTAAAGAAAATGCTATTAAATTTAACGCATCATTATGCACAAGTTGTGGATATTGCATAAATTCTTGTGCTGAAAAAGATACTATTTTTATACAAAATGATATTTTAGAACTAAATCCGATTAGCTTTACTCATAAAACTTTAGCTAAAGATGAATTGTTTGCTTGTATTGAGTGTGGTAAAGAATTTGCTACTAAAAAATCAATTGATAAAATAGCTGGTATTTTAGGGGCTGCTTTTAGCTCTGATGTTACGAAAAAATACTCGCTTTATTGTTGTGCTGATTGTAAAGCTAAGATAATGATGCTAAAACAAGCTCAAGTTTTTGATGATACAAATAGTTTTTTTGCACCACTTGAAGAAAAATTAAATAAATTTTTGAAAGGTTAAAATGAACGAAGAATTAAATATAACTAGGTCATATTTTTACGAATTTTGCGCTAGAGCAATTAGCTTTATGAATAATGATGATTTTAATACTTTAAGAGAACAAGCTAAGTTTTTTTATGATAATTTAGATGATTTAAAAGATGATTTTAAAGTAATTTTAGATACTGATTATGCAGCTTATAAAGATGAGCAAAATGCTGTTTTTTATGATTTTTCTTATGTAAATGTGCCTACTGATGCTAGTTTTTATGATGAAGGGCGTGATAATGGCAAAATGAGAATAATTGCAACAGGAATTTTAAAAAGAGCTAATTTAATCAAAAACACAAATCTTAGCGATAATGAAGATAGTATGAATTTTTTATTTTATCTAGGTAGCGTTTTATGCAAAAATAATGATGAATTATGTCAGGAGCTATTTTCAAGAATTATTAATGAAGTTGTAGATGAGTTTTGTGAAAAACTACAAACTCATAAAAACTCAAAAATATTTACTCATATTGCAAATATCATATCTTATTTAATACAAATTGAAAGGGCATTTTATAGTGTAAATGCACCTGCTAAAAAAGAATCGGTTGCTGATATTGCATTACAAAGAATACCTTATGAACCAAGACTTCCAACCGAGTTTTCAAAAATCAATATGAGTGAGCTAACTAGCTTTAAAGAAAATATAGAATAAGTTTTATAAAGGAATAAAATGAAGATAATGTTTGTATGTTTAGGCAATATTTGTCGCTCTCCTATGGCTGAGTTTATTATGAAAAACTTATGCAAAAATAAAGAATTTAAAATAACAAGTTCAGGAACAGCAGGTTATCACGATGGAGAAGATATGCATATAGGCACGAAAAAACTTTTAAAAAATAAAAATATTGAATGCGATAATTTCGTATCAAAAAAACTCACAAAAAAATTATGCCAAGAATATGATTTAATCCTTACTATGGACGAGAGTAATTATAAAGATGTTTTAAATAATTTTTCTGAGTTTAAAGACAAAGTAAAACCAATATGTTCTTATTGTGATTTAGGATATAAAAATGTACCTGACCCTTGGTATACAAATAATTTTGATGAAGTTTATATGATTTTAAATAATGCTTGCAAAAACATTTTAAAAGAAATTGAAAATAATAAGATTTAGCTAAAAACTAAATCTTATCTAAATATCTGAAATGTAAAAAACTCTGATTTGTATTCATCATTCATTTTCTCATATTGCGATATAGCTGATTCATAATTTTTTGCTTCGTGATAAAGTAAGGCTAAGGCTAATCGTGACTCAAGATTGCTTGGATTTTTTACACGAGATAGCTCAAGTAAGGCTATAGCTGAATTATTATGCCCTGCTCCAATAGCTGCAACACTAGCTAAAAATAAAATATCAGAATCTTCAATATGATAATCATCAATCAAACTATTATAAATTGCAAAACTCTCTTCAAATTCATTAGCATAAATATCTATATAAGCAAGCGCTTTTAAAGCTCCTATGTCTTCATTAGTTTTTAAATATTGCTTTAATTTTTCTCTTTCTTGTTGTAAAAGACCTGAAATCTGCATTAATTTTACATAGTTATACCCTACTATTTTAGCACCACCAAATAATGAGCGATAATCTAATTTTTTGTTGAGAAAATACATTTGAACATCTTTAGCATAGGCTTTTACATCTTTTTTATTATTTTTTAAAGAAAAATATAAAATATTTGCAATTATGTCATTATCACTTAAATCTATTAAAACTTTTGATTTATCTATCATCTTGTCATAATCATTTTGCATATAAAATCCAAGAATTTCTAAACTAATATTACTAATATTATTTGTATTAGTTTGGTTCAAAAAACCTTGCATATTTACATAATCTTTTTTCTTAATTGAAAGCAATGCTAAATAATAATTTCTATCTTTTTCATCTTCAACATAATTTAAATTATATTGTAAATCTTGCTCTAATTTCGTAGTATCATCATACAATAAATCCGAACAAAATAAAGCATAAATTCCTGCTCTTAAATCCTTAGGGTCTAAATGATAACTAGCTAAAAAGTGCTTTTTTGCTAAATCATATTTGCCTAAGAGTGCATATGCTAAACCTAAATCATATTGCAAAATACTATGCTGCGGATAAAGTTTTACTAATTCTTCTAATAATTCACTAGCACTCTTTATATCATAACTAAAAGCATAATTTAAAGCTTTTGTAATTTGTATATTTATCTTTGATAAAGTTTGACTATTTTTAAGATAATTTGAACTTTTATCTAAATCATCTAAGTAAATATTAACATTTGCCTTATTTATCATCTTAGTCGCACTTGTCGCATCAAATACTTTAAAAGGCGAAAAATAAAATATCAAATCATATTTTTGTTGCTTTGAATCTATAAAGGTTTTTTCATAAGTATGTTGAGCGTAATTTATATCAAATATCCTATCATCTATGGTTGTTTTTACATTATAGCTTGACTTGAGCCACTCTAAATCATTTTTTTCTAATTCTTTTAAAAACCTTGAAGCTTCTTGATATTCTGCTAATTTTATATCAACTAAAGCTAAAGCTAATTTTGTCTCTTTTGGTTTTATTCTTTTTTCAAGTGCATTTTTTAAATAAAATCTTGCTTTGTTATATTCAGCATTTCTTGCATAAAGTAATCCTAAAGATAAATTTTTATCATAAGAATCTTGTAAATTAATCTCTCTTATAGAATCAGAACTTTTATTAAATGAGCTTAATATTTTTGCTCTTAAATATCTTGCGTCGTTTTGATAAAGTGGATGGATTTGTTTATTTAATGCTTGTAAAGCTTCAGGATAAAATCCTTTATAAAAATTCACTAAACCTAAGTAATAATAATAAAGGCTTGAGTTTTTTTCATTACTTAAATAAGAATATGCTAAATCTATATAATATTTAAATTCTTTATCTTTTTGTAATTTTAAAGCACAAACAGCAGCATTTAAAGCAGCCACCGTGTTATTTTCATTATTTTCTAAAGCCTTTTGAAAACTCTCTAAAGCTCCTTTATAGTTTGCTTGTTTCATTCTTGAAACTCCTAAATTATAATGCGAAAAACTCTCATTATATTTAGCTATATTTTCATATATTTTTAAAGCTTCACTTTTGTTTCCACTCTCATATAAAGCATTGGCTTTTGCCACCATTAAATCTAATTTTTGGCTTTTAAATTGTTGAATACTTATTTTTGGCTCTATTAGCTCATTTTGCTCAACTTTAATTTCTTTTGACTTATCTTGAGTAAAAATTAAAAAAAGCAAAACTACTAATAAAATAATAATAAGTAAAGAAAGTCCAGCGATTAAAATTATACTTTTTTTGCTGAACTTACTTTGTTTTACTGGAAGAGTATTTCCTTCTTCAATAACAATTACTTGTTCTTCTGCCATACTTTATCTTACATATATTTTTGTAATACTTCAGGTATTGCTATTGTGCCATCTTCTCTTTGATAATTTTCCATAATAGCTACTAAAGTCCTACCTACTGCAAGGCTTGAACCATTTAGTGTATGAGCTAATTTGTTTTTACCATTTTCATCTTTATATCTTATTTTTGCGCGTCTTGCTTGAAAATCATAGCAATTACTAACAGAGCTAATTTCACGATATTTATTTTGTGCTGGTAGCCACACTTCTAAATCAACGGTTTTTCCTGCACTAAAGCCCAAATCCCCACTACAAAGCATTAAATGTCTATGAGCTAAACCTAAGCTTGTTAATAAATCACTTGCACAACTAAGCATATCTTCAAATACTTTATCGCTATCTTCTTGAGTGCTAATGCTTACAAGTTCAACTTTTCCGAATTGGTGTTGGCGGATAATTCCTTTTGTATCACGCCCCGCACTTCCTGCTTCTTTTCTAAAACAAGGTGAATAGCAAGTCATTTTGATAGGTAATTCATTTAAAGCTATAATTTCATCATTATATAGATTTGTTACACTAACTTCGCTTGTAGGGATTAAATACAATTCTTCGCCATCAATTTTGAATAAATCATCTTTAAATTTAGGTAATTGTCCTGTGCCAAACATAGTATTAGCATTTACAATATAAGGAGTATTTACAAACTCAAATCCTCTTGAGCGGTTAAAATCTATCATATAATTATATAATGCTCTTTCAAGTCTTGCACCTTCACCGCGTAAAGCTACAAAACGACTTTTAGCAACTTTTACACCACGCTCAAAATCAAGCCAACCAAGTGCCACACCTAAATCGTGATGGTCTTTTGGAGTGAAATTAAATGTTGGTGGAGTTAATACCTTTTTAATCTCTACATTTTCTTCTTCATCATTTCCAATAGGCACACAATCAGCTATTAAATTTGGAATACAAGCTGCAATTTCATTTAATTTAGCTTCACTTACGCTTACTTTTTCGTTTAATTCAGCTATTTTTTTCTTATTTTCATCTAAAGACTTTTTAAGCTCACTTATATCTTCTCCTGATTTTGCTTTAAGTCCCATTTCTTTTGAGAATTTGTTTTGAAAACTTTGAGCGTTTTCTAATTCTATTTTTAACGCTTTTGTATCATTGTAGCTATCTAATAAACTTTTTAAAACCCCATCATCTACTTTTTTTGCTTTTAATTTTTGATTAAAAACTTCATAATTTTCTTCAATTTTTCTTAAATCTATCATAATTTCTCCTTATAAACTTAAAGCTTTATAAACTTGTTGCATTTTATTTTGCGCTAATATACTAGCTTTTTTTGCACCATCGTTTAATATATCAGCAATTTCTTTACCTTGCAATAATCTTTCATACTCACTTCTAGCCTTGTCAAAATACTCCCAAATAACATCACATAAATACAATTTAAAATGCCCGTATCCTTCTCCACCTTTTTCATATCTTGCACGAAGACTTGCTAAACCATTTTCATCTAAAAATAATTCAGCAATTTTATATATATTACAATTTTTCCAATCCTTAGGCTCTTCAATAGGAGTGCTATCGCTTACTATTTTATTTACTTGTTTTTTAAGTTGTTTATAACTTGTGAAAATATCAATAGTATTGCCATAACTTTTACTCATTTTAGCACCATCTGTGCCTACTATTGTTTGAGTATTTTCATCAACTAATGCTTCAGGGATAGTAAATACATTTCCAAATTCATTATTAAATTTAATTGCAATATCTCTTGTAATTTCTAGGTGTTGAATTTGGTCTTTTCCAACAGGAACTAATGGTGCATCAAACAATAAAATATCAGCCGCCATTAAAACAGGATATGAAAATAAGCCGTGATTTGCACTAAGACCTTTTGCTATTTTATCCTTATATGAATGTGCTCTTTCAAGTAATCCCATAGGAGTAAATTGCGATAGTATCCAATAAAGTTCTAAGACTTCTTTAACATCACTTTGTAAATAAAATATACTTTTATTTGGATTTAATCCTAAAGCTAAAAATGCAGCTGCTGCTTTATTAATATTATCTTTAAAATTACTAGCTGTTTTTTTATCCTTTAAAATACTTGTCATAGCGTGATAATTTGCAATAAACATTATCATTTCATTATCATTTTGTCTTTTCATCATTGGAGCTATTGCTCCAAAATAATTGCCTATATGCAAATCCCCACTTGGCTGAAGTCCTGTAAAAATTCTCATTTGTTCTCCATATCTTTACTTGTAATTTAAAATTTATGCTTAATATAGAGCAAAAAAATTAATAAAGGAGCTTAAATGCTATATGATTTAGTAGTAATAGGTGCAGGTCCAGCAGGAATTGCAAGTGCTTATGAAGCACATAAAAATGGTTTAAAAAATGTTTTATTAATAGAAAAAGCAGCAGAGAATTGTCAAACTTTTAGAACTTATTATAAAGATGGAAAAAGAGTTGATAAAGTTTATAATAAAATTGATATTCCAAACTTAGGAAATATACCTTTTGAAGATGGAACAAAAGAAAGCTCATTAGAATTATTTACAAGCCTTTGCGATGGTTCTTTTGAAGTAATGTTTTCAAATGAAGTTGAGAAAATCAAGCAAGTTGATGGAAATTTAGTTGTATATTCAAGTAAAGGCGAATTTAAAACAAAAAATGCAGTAATTTCAATAGGTAGAATGGGAAAACCAAATAAACCAAGTTATAAACTACCTTCAAAATTAAGTAAAGTTATCAATTTTAACGCAAACGACGCTAAAGAAAATGAAAAAATCTTAGTAGTTGGTGGTGGTAATAGTGCTGTTGAATACGCTGTTGATTTAAGCAAAAAAGCAAATGTTACATTATGCTATAGAAGAGCTGAATTTAGTAGAATTAATGAAATAAATCATAAAAATGTATATGAAGCAAAACTTACTTTAAAATTAGCAACTGATATTAGCGAAGTAAATGAAGTAGATAACAAACCTGAAGTTACTTATACTAATGGTGAAAAAGAGATTTTTGATAGGATAATTTATGGAATTGGTGGCTCTACTCCAGTTGATTTTCTAACAAATAGTGGAATAGAAATTGATGATAAAGGCGTTCCTACTTTTGATACAAATATGCAAAGTAATGTTAAAAATATTTTCGTAGCAGGAGATATTGCTAGTAAAAATGGAGAAAGCATAATAACTGCTTTAAATCACGCTAAAAAAATTGCTGATTATATTATTAAGGGTTAAGCTTGGCTAAGAAGAATTTAACACTATATAGCTTAGGTGCTTGTGCTGTTATTTTAGGTGGAATTTATTTTGTAATTCCATCTAAAGACACAAAAACAAACCAAACACCAATAAAACCACAAGTAAAAATAGAGCAAAAACAACAAACAAAACAAGTGCAATTGCCAAAACTTGAAGAACAAAACTATAAGATATTAAATGATAGAATTGTAAAGCTTACAAAGCAAATAGAAAGCTTAAAAAATAGCAATACCAAAGCCAATGAAATAGAAAATCTATATCAAGAAATTGAAAAATTAAAAATACAAAACGAACAATTAGAAACTAAGAATAATGAATTAGTTCATCGTTTAAATAACGAAAGTTTATTAGTAAATGAAAATAGCAAAAACTCATATCAGCAAATGATAGATAAACTAAATGAAGATTTAGCAAATTATAAAAGCGAAAATGATAGTTTAAAATTAAGCTTAAATGATAAAGAAAACGCTGTTAAAAATCTAAATTCTTTACTAGGAACTCTTAGTAATCAAAAACAAATGGACGAATTTGAACACGATAATTTAGCAAGAAAATTGCAAGATGAATTAGATAAAGCAAATGCAAAAATCATAGCAAATCAAAAAAATTACACAGATGTGGTTAAAGAAAATGATATTTTAAAACAAAGAGTAAAAAATCTAGGGAATTTAGAAAGTGTAAATGCTGAATTAAGTAAAGTAAATAACGAACTTAACTTAAAAAATCTTGAATTAAGTAAAGAAATAAAAGCAGCAAGCAAGTTAAATGATGAATTAAAAAGCAATAATAATTCTGATTTTGTAAAGCTTAATTTGGATAATAAAAATCTCCAAGCAAAATTAGATGATGCCAAAACTTCAATATTAAAACTAAATCAAGTTAAAAATGATTTGGAACAAAAATTAGATAATTTAAAAAATATTGAAAAACAAAGAGATGAATTAAAAAATGAAGTTTTTCAGGCAAAACTAGAACTTGAAAAATCTAAAAACGAACAAACTAAAGTGATTAAGGATTTAAGTGATAAAAGCCAAAATTCACTTGATAATCTTACAAAAGAGCTAAATAAAGTTAATGAATCTAATGCTAAATTACAAGATAAAAATACAAAAAATGAAATAGCATTAAAAGATATGCAACTAAAAAATAAAGAACTAGAATTAGACTCAAAGAAAAAAGAAAAAGATTTAAGTGAAACAATAGCAAAACTTCAAAAAATTGATGAACAATTAAAAGCAAGTAATGCAAATAATATGGATTTAAAAACAAAATTAGATAATTTACAAAAAGAAAAAATAGAATTAACCACGCAATTAAATAAAATTAATAATGAGTTTTTAAACTATAAAAACGATAGCTTAAGTAACAAACAAAACGATGTTAAAGACTTAAATAATAAGCTTTACGAAAGTTCAAAAGCTTATGATGAGCTAAATGTAAAATATATTGCTTTAAAAGAAGAATATGCG
This sequence comes from Campylobacter sp. RM9334, assembly GCF_020138145.1. Classification (NCBI taxonomy): domain Bacteria; kingdom Pseudomonadati; phylum Campylobacterota; class Epsilonproteobacteria; order Campylobacterales; family Campylobacteraceae; genus Campylobacter; species Campylobacter sp. RM9334. The sequence goes on along the minus strand of NZ_JACGAX010000003.1, from coordinate 96,797 downwards.
GCTAAAGAACTAGATAATAATAAAGCAAAACAAGAAAACAAAACACTTTTAGATGAGATTGAACAACTAAAATTAACTATTAGTAAGGATACAAATTCTGAAAGAGTTTTAGCCTTAGAAGAAGAAAAAGATAAGCTATTAAAACAACTAAATGAAATAAATATCAAAACTTTAAATAACTATAATCAAGAAAATAGCGAACTAATAGCAAAAAAAGAAAAAATTCAAGAATTAGAAAAAAAACTTGAATTAGCTCAAAAAGGAAGTTCGTTAAATACAAATAGTTTAAAACTACAAGATACTTTTGTTTGTGATGATATAAAATCAGGAGTAATTGGACTTAGTAAAACTTGCTCGCTTGAACTTGATAAATTCTTAGCAAAATATAATCAAAATTATTTATATGAGATAACTCCTATAATTGATGATAGTGGCTTTAAGAGTTTAAGTGCTATTGATGGAGTTCATATGGCTAGCAAAGAAGTGCAAAGATTAACTCGCTTAGCTAATTTTGGATTATCAAAAGATAGAACAAAAAGTGCTGCAAGTTATATAAAATCAAAAATTCCTAATGCACTAATTAGCTCAAGTTTAGAGCCTGAATACTCAAAAGACAATAAAAAAGGCTTTATTTTAAGAGTTTATAAATGATAATTTATCAATATAAAAACGGCTATCGCTACAATAGTGATAGCATAATTTTATATGATTTTATAAATAAAGATAAGCTTAAAGGAATAGGACTTGATATTGGTGCTGGGAGTGGAATTTTAAGCCTATTATTAAGCGAAAATAAAAATATAAAAATAGATGCAATTGATATTCAAGAAGAAAATGTAAAACTATGCAAAAAAAATTATGAAAAAAATAATCTTGATTATAAAGTAATTTTAGGTGATATTAAAGATTATAAAGTTTATAATTATTATGATTTTATAATCTCTAATCCACCATTTTATTCTAAAATGCAAGCACAAAATAAGCATTTAAATATTTCAAGACATATTGATTTTTTGCCACTTGAAATATTGCTAAAAAGTGCTGATAAATTATTAAAACCAAAAGGTTTTTTATATTTTTGTTATGATGCTAAAAAAATTGATTTAATATTTGAAACCTTAAAAAATACGAATTTAAAATGCGAAATAATAAGATTTATTCACACAAAAGCAGAAAAACCATCAAATTTAGTATTAATTAAAGCAAGAAAATTAAGCAAAAGCGATGTGCTGATTTTGCCACCTTTAATATGTAACGATAGTAATGGCACAACAAAAGAATTTAATTCAATTTATCAAAATATCAAGGTTCAAAGTTATGATTTACAATAAAGATTACTCATATTCATTTGATGAGAGTAAATGCAGTGAGTGTGGCGGTAAGTGTTGCACGGGTGAGAGTGGTTATATATTTTTAACTAGCGATGAAATTATCCAACTAGCTAAGATAAAAAATACAACTTTTAATGATTTTGTTAATAAATATTGCATTAAAGTAGGCGTTAGGTTTAGCCTAATTGAAAAGCCATATAACAATGGTTTTGCTTGTATATTTTTTGATGAAATTAATAAAAATTGTGGAGTATATGAAGCAAGACCTATGCAATGTAGAACATTTCCGTTTTGGGAATATTTTAAAAATAACCTAAAGGAGCTTAAAAAAGAATGTATTGGAGTAAATTAATACTAATCTTATTAGCTAGTATTACTTTTGCTGATAGTATTGATGATTTGCGTTTAAATGCAATGTTAAACGAAAATAATAATGCTAAATTATCTAGCGAATCATATTTAAAATTATATGATGAAACAAAATTAAAAGCTTATTTAGAAAATGGAATAAAACAAGGTTTTATTGCTAATTTAAATATGGATAAAGCAGTAAATACTCTAAGAGATATTGATAAAGATAATAATTTAATCAAAAAACTAGATATTGTTAAATTAGTAGAACAAAAAAATTATAAACAAGCAAAAAAAGAATATTACAAATTCATATCAAAAAACGAAGATTTTACACTAGCTAATGCTATGAGTAAGGAGCTGTTTAATCAAGGATTAAAAAAAGAAGCCTTACAAATATCTAAAGATTATTATAAAAAATATAGCAATTTATACTCATTATATTTATATATTGAAATGCTTATGGCTAACGAAAAATATAAAGATGTAGTAAAACTAACAGAAGAATTTAATAAAACCGCAGAAGAAAATAATAAAGTAGATACAGAATTAGCTCCTTTTTTACTAATGCGTTTAAATGCTTTAAAAGCTCTTAATATGTGGGAGAAAACGATTAGATTAGACCCTAAAGGCTATTCAGAACAAATATTAAAATTATTTAAAGAAAAAGATTATAAAAATATCAAAGAATATACTAAATTAGTGCCTATAAATCCTGATTATTCATTGTTTTTGTTGTATAGATTAGAAGCGCTTTATGAACTTAATAATTCTTCAGATATTGATGAGATTTTTAGCTTAGGAATGAAGCTTTATGAATTTACAAATAATAAAGATATTTTATACACAATAACTAAGAAATTATTGGAATTTAACAAGAAAAAAGAACTTTATGAAATAGCTAATTTAGATGATGAATTAGCTTATAAAGTATATTTTAATTTAAAAGAATATAAAAAACTTAGTGAATTTTTATATCAAAAAGCAATTAAAGAAAATAATAATAGTTATTTAATAGAATCATATATATACGAAATGCTAGATAATCCTAAAGAATTTGATTATTTCAAATTAGATGAATTAGTAGCTAAAGGTGGTGTTGCTCCTAATATGCTAAATATATATGCTTATACAATAATTGATGAAAAAATTGATATTGCAAAAGGTATAAAACTAATACAAAAAGCTTTAGAACAAGAACCTGATAATGCTTATTTTCTTGATACTTTAGCTTGGGGATATTATTTAATAAATGATTGCAAAAACGCACAAGAAACTATGCAAAAAGTATTACAAAACGAAGATGTTTTAAATGAAGATGAAATAAAACTACATAATCAAAGGATAAATAAATGCAAGAATTAAGCAAAGAAATTCTAATAAAAAGCCTTGGATTTAATCTGTTTTATCCAAGAGATTTAAGTGAATTTAAAAATGAAATAATTAAATTTAGCTATGACTTAAATGATTTAAATGATGCTTTTATTACCAGTGATTTTGATGAGCTAGGTTATGCTAGGCGTTATGTTAAAAAACATTTATTTTATTATTCAAAAAACTTAAGCGAAGATGAATTAATCAAAGCTAGTATTTACGGAGCTGATGGGATTATTTTGGATAAAATTGCTAATAATGATTTATTAAATCTTGCAAAAAATTGTGGTTTTAGCTTAGGATTTTTAGCTAAAAATAATATAGATTTATTTAAAGCTACCATAAAACAATTTGATATTTTTATTGCTAACGATAAATTATTAAAAAATGTTCCAAATACTAAATATAAAGGAATTCTTAATGCAACACCTAAAAGCACCTTGGCGTGATAAATATTTTAAAGAAGATAGAAGTTTATGTCCTTTTTGCGAAGATAGTGAAGTGCTAGTTTATGAAGATGAGTTATGTAGGGTTTTAATGAATAAATATCCTTATTCTCCAGGACATATTCTAATAACTCCTAGAAAGCATGTTGAGTTTTTAAACGATTTAGATGAGATAATTTGGCTTAGAATGGCAAAAATAGCTAGATTTGCTGAAAATATTATGAGAACAACCTTGCACGCACAAGGAGTAAATATCGGACTTAATTTAGGCGATGCAGCAGGTGCTGGTATAGCAAAACACTTGCATTTACATGTCTTACCAAGATGGCATAAGGATACTAATTTTATAACCACTATTTGTGATACTAGAGTTATAGGGACTAGCCTAGATGAATTATATTTAAAGATAAAAGAGAGCTTTAAAAACTACAATGCAGCTAATTAGTGCTAAAGAATTTTTAAATATTAATAAAAATATTTTAATAGACGCAAGAAGTCCAAATGAATACAAAAAAGCACATTTAAAAAAAGCCTTAAACTTTTTTGCTTTAAATAACGAAGAGCATAAATTAGTAGGGACAAAATATGCTACTAATAAATTTAACGCAAAGTTATTAGGAGCTAGTTTTATTTGTAAAAACACAAGCATTCATCTTAAAAAAATACAAAATATAGCAAATCCACATAAAGATGAAATATATATTTATTGTGCTAGGGGCGGTCAGCGAAGTGGCGCGATAGGTCATATTTTAAGTGAGATTGGATTTAAAGTCTATAAATGCGAAGGTGGTTTTAAAGAACTTAGAAACGAGATGATTTCATATCTTAATAGCTATCAAAATCCTAATTTTGTAAGCCTAGCAGGAAATACAGCTTGTGGTAAAACAAGGCTTTTAAAATTACTTGATAATAAAATAGATTTAGAAAAATTAGCCCATCATTTCGGCTCAACTTTTGGCTCTCGTGGGTTTTTACAACCTAGCCAACAACAATTTGATATAAATCTAATAAATGAATTAAAAGTATTAAAAGATGCAAAAGTATTCATAGAAGCAGAGAGCAAAAACATAGGAACTATAACTTTATTTAATAATTTTTACGAGCAAATGAATAGCGGTATTAAGGTGTTTTGCGAAGCTAGTTTGGATATTAGAGTGCAAAATTGTGTGAATGATTATCAAAACATTAGCTCGGAGTTTTTTTATTTTTGTCTTGAGAGATTAAAGCCTTATTTAGGAAATGCCTTAGTTTATGAGCTAAGCACTGCTTATAATAATAAGGATTTAAAAAGTGTAGCAAAAATACTTTTAGTCAATTATTATGATAAGGTCTATAAAAAACCTAAGGAATTTGATTTATTATTAAATCTTGATGATTTAGAAAAAGCTAAAAATGAGTTAATGAAATTGTAATTTTATAATCTAAAGGATTTTTATGGATAATGTAAGCTCAAGCATATTAACTTTTGATAAATTAACCGAACGAAATCTTAGCATACCTGATTATCAACGCCCTTATGTATGGGAATTAAAACAAATAAAAATGCTTTTAAAAGATATTGAAAATAGTGAAAGTGGAGCTTTGCTTGGCTCTATTATTTTACACGAAATCAAGCGAGATGATAAAACAATTTATGAAGTAATAGACGGACAGCAAAGACTAACTACGATTAAGCTTATTCTGATGGTGTTAAGTGAATATAAAATTGTTATGGAAAATCACAATGGATATAGTAACTACCTAAGTAATGTAAGCTTTTTTCATAAAATTTCTCAAGATAATATCAAGACTAATTACGAGTATATTAAAAACTATTTGAGTAATAAAGATAAGGCTAAAGATTTTTTAGAAAATCTAGAAAAAACTCAATTTATAATAGTAGCTACAACAAAAGCCGATGATGCTTTTATCTTTTTTGACAATACCAACTCAAAAGGCAAAAAGCTAGAAAACTATGATTTAATAAAAGCTTTTCATTTACAAGCCATGCAAGAGCATCATAAAGATTTGCAAAATGCTAATGCTAGATATTTTGAGAGCGTTATAAATGCCGATAAAGATAATATCAATAAATTTTTAAATCAAATACTAAATTTTACTAGGAAAATCATCAAACAAGAGCACGAAAGAACCAAGTGGTGGAGTGATGATTTGATATTTGATGAGTTTTGTAAAGAAAATTTATCAGGGCCAAGTTCGTGTGATTATGGAATTATTAGCGATTTTGCAAATGGGGTTGAGTTTTTTGAATATTTTAGAAAATTTTATGAAATGATAAAAATCATAAAGCAAGCAGATTTTTATCAAAAGTTAAATCACTTAGATGGGACAGGATATTTGCAAAACGCATTATGTATGTGTATGGTGGTGTTTATGGATAGGTTTAAAAGTGGTAATTTTAACAAGATGATAAGATTTACTACAAGGATTATTTATATAAATAGACTTATCTATAAAAGTGTGCGATGGGAAAGCACGATGGGTAGTAGTGAAAAAATCATAAAAACTATATTCTTAAATAATTATGAGAGCAAGATTTATGAAAGTCTTGATGAGATAGCTAGGGAGTGTTATGCGTATGAGCAAGAAAAGATCGCAGAAAATCCAATCGATGGTGGAAAGCGTAAAGACTATAAAGAGCTATGTAAAGATTATTTAAATGAAGAATTTAAAAAATATGGGGTTTTAGGTCATTATGTAGGATAATAAAATGAAACAATATAAAGAAACAACTTCGCAGATTTGTAGTTTAGGTGAAATTTTATCAAATAATGAATTTAATAAAATATTTATAATTCCGCCTTATCAAAGGCTTTATGCTTGGAAAGATGAGCAAATAAAAGCTCTTTTAGATGATTTTAAGAATTGTATGAATGATAATAACAAATCTCATTTTATAGGAAATGTTGTGGTGGCTAACAACGAAGATAATTTTGAGCTTGTAGATGGTCAGCAAAGGCTTAGCACGATATTTTTCTTATGTGTGTATATGTGCTTTAAAAATAACAAAATGCAAGAAGCAAAAGGAGATTTTGAAAAAGCTTATAAATTTGCTTTTGTTCAAAAAGGTAAAGAAGAAAAATGCAGAATTTATATGCCTATTAGAGAAGATGATGAAAATGCTATTTGGGATTATGATTTTGAAAAAACAAATGCAAATATTAAATTAGCTTTTGATTATTTTGATGAGTATTTTGAAGACAATGAGCTAAAAAGCTTTTGTAATTTTATCTTTACTAATGTTAAGCTTAATCTAGTGATTTTAGGCGATCAAGTCGAGATAAATAAATACTTCGTAAGGATGAATAATACAGGCGTTCAGCTTGATGGCACAGATATTTTAAAGGCAAGGTTATTAAAACTAATAAGTGATAATGATAACAGCCAAGTTACAGAATACGCTAGGATATTTGATGAATGTTCGCAGATGAATTATTTTTCTGATTTTTCTAAAAATTATGAGAATACAAGTGGGGAAGCTCCAACTATTAACAATATAATTGATAATGCAAAAAAAATACAAAATTATTCAAATAATGATAATAACCGAGCAGAATTTGAGAGTATAATTGATTTTCCTACCTTTGTTTTGCATGTTTTTAAGATTTTATCAAGGCAAGAATTAAAAGAAGAACCTAGTAAAAAGATTTTCAAAGAAGGAACACAAATATTAATAAAAAAAGACAAATTCCTTGAAAACACTTGGGATAAATTAAATGTTAATTTGGAAGCAGAACAAGCAAAAATAATCATAAAAGCTTTAAAAGATTATAGAATCATCTTTGATGTATTTGTGATAAAGAAAAAATTAGAAGATGGCGATAAGGCTTATTATAAATTTAACAATATAAAAGATGAAGAATTAAATAAAGATGAGAATTTCAAAAATAATTTAAAGGCTTTAGAAACTATTCAAAACTATCTAAGAGTAGCAAGGCGTGGGGATAATATCAACTACCACCACTTTTTAACACATTATTTAGAATTTTGTAAAAATAAAATCATAGAAGAGCAAAAAGAAATAACTAATGAAAATTGTTTGGAAATATTAAAAAACAATGCTGACAAACTTAAAGACTACCTAAAAAATATTGATGACTTTTTGGCAATCAAACAATTTAATATGGCAAATGATACTTTAAACAATAAACCAAATTTAATTGATGAAATTAATGCAATAAATTTTGGCGATACAATTTCAATAAAAGATGATTTAAGTAATATAAATGAAGATAAATTTAGTTTTTTAAACTATAACAATCGTGGAAATTATAAAGTAAATCTTACTTACTGGTTTCATCGTTTGGAATATTATTTGTTAATCAATAAGGATGAAGATAATAATGAATATTCAAACTATCAAAAAAATTATCGTTTTAGATATATTAATTCAATAGAGCACATTCACGCTCAAAATATCGCTTACGGTGATGGATTTAAAGATGAAATTTTGCATAGTTTTGGTAATTTAGCATTAATTAGCTCTAGTGAAAATTCAAGCTTAAGTAACAATTCTTTTATAGCCAAAAAAGACTGGTTTAAAAATAATGATATTATGAGCCTTAAGCTTTTTAAGGTATTTGAAAATGACAATTGGGATGAAGAAAAGGTAATAGCCCACCAAGATGCAATGCTAAAAGTCTTACAAAAATCATTTGAAAATACATAAAATAAATTCAAATACACGAGATGAATTTGTTTCGTGTATCTTTAATCTAAATTAAATAATTTTGCGAGAGTGAAGTTCTTAAACCAAATATAAAATTAAAATGAAATTCCTAATTAAAATTCTAAAAAAAATTTTTTAGAAAAATCACATATGGACATAATCAGGCACTTGATTATGATACAATCGCTAAAATCAAAGAAGTAAAAATGTTAAAATTAATAGAAAAGATATATGGTGATAAAATAACTTTAGCATATAGCGAAGAAGGTTTATTTATAGAAGAAGGCGTTGTTTTAAAGATTATTTATAATATATTATTAAAAGATGTCAAAGGCTGTGGTATTCACGAATATACCTTTTTTCAACTTTCTCAAATGTTAGAAAATATTAAATGCGGAGTATTGAAAGCATATGATAATTACGATGCAATAAATGTAGAAAATGGTTGTATTATATATACAAATTTACCGCAAGACTGCAACTTTTATGAATATGTTGAAACGATGAATAATATATACAATAGACTAGAAGAAGGTGTAGTGTTTTTTGACCAAAACATAGAAGATGAGTTTAAAATATTTGTCTTAAGCCCTACAAAGCCTTTAGTTCAAAGTAAAATTTCAAATAAAAACAATCTAAAACCAACTACAAAAGAAGAATTAAAAGAGCTAGTAAATGATGAAAGCATTTATCTAGGTGATATTGATACAAGTTTAATTACCGATATGAGTTGGCTTTTTTATGATTGTAAGCGAAGTGATTTTAGTGGGATTAACGAGTGGGACACTAGCAAAGTGCTTAATATGAGTGGGATGTTTGCTCATTGTTATTATTTTAATGAAGAGCTTAGTTTTGATACTTCTAATGTAGTTGATATGAGTTTTATGTTTGCTGATAGTAATTTTAACAATAAACTTTCATTTAATACAAGTAATGTAAAGGATATGAAATTTATGTTTTTTATATGTGATTTTAATCAAAAACTTGATTTTGATACTTCTAATGTAAAAGATATGAGAGGTATGTTTGCAGGTTGCTTAGATTTTAATCAATTACTTAAGTTTAACACAAGCAATGTAGAAGACATGAGTGTTATGTTTTCTTGTTGTGAAAAGTTTAATCAAAAACTTGCATTTGATACTTCTAATGTAAAAGATATGAATGCAATGTTTGCATATTGTTTTAATTTTAATCAAGAGCTTGAATTTGATACAAAAAATGTAGAAAATATGGAAAATATGTTTTATTATTGTAAAAGTTTTAATCAAAAGATCGAATTTGATACTTCTAATGTAAAAGATATTGTAGATATGTTTAAAGAGTGTAAGAGCTTAGAGAAACTACCTAGATTTTACACAGATTACTTAGAAAATAAATGTGAATAGAATATAAAAACTAAATATTATATAGTATAAATCAAATGATAATATATGAAAGTTTATGCACAATTTTTTAATGATAATGGCAACGAATTTAGATTAAATACATTACTATGTTTTGGGACAAGTAGCGAATTGATAGGTAGTATTGTTATGTTAAACCCTGGCTCTGCAACACCTAATGATAATGTAGCTGATTTAGAAAAAATTAGTAATTTTTATAAAGATAAAAAACAAATAGACTTAGGTAACTGGAAATTTTTTTCTTCAGATAGCACAATGAGACAGGTTGAAAAAATGTTTAATGGCTCGTATATAGGCAAACCAAAAGAACTAAATGGAGTTATTCAAATATTTAATTTATTTAATCTAAAAAATCAAAATTTAAATCAAGCTATATATGATTTAAACACGATTAAAAGTAGGTTTTTATTTAGCGATGATATTGATTTTTACAACAAAAGTGTTTATTTTGGTTTTAGTCAAGCGATTTTTCGTAATGATGTGTTGTATAATAAAGCAAAAGATATTTTTACAAAAACTTCAAAAAGTCTTAAATCTATTTATAGTGATAATTTTGATGATAATTCATTTTATCATCCAGGGTATATAAACAGAGCTTATAAACGGGAAAATATACGAAATTTATTAATAAAATTTAATAAAAGTATTTAATTATTCTTAAATTTGTTAAAAATAAAATTAAAAACTATATCAAGTAAGTTTATCTTATGTATTTTCTAATATTAATATAATATTAATTATTAATATAAGTTTACTTAAATAAAAATTGTTTTATATTATATGGTTTAAAAAATAAAAAATATATTTTAGAATTGTCTAAATTTTAATACAAATTTTAAATAGGAATTTGTGTTTAAAAAGTCTTTAGATAAAACGACTAAAATAGCCCTAAAGGATAAATTATGGATTTTACACATTTACATTTACATACAGAATATTCGCTTTTAGATGGCGCAAATAAAATTGATGAATTAGCAAAAAGATTAAAAGAGTTAAATTTTAAATCTTGTGCAATAACTGATCACGGGGTTATGTTTGGAGCAATTCATTTTTATAAAAGTATGAAAAAGCACGGAATTAAGCCTATTATTGGATTTGAAGGCTATTTGCACGATGATGATGATTTAAGCAGCACTGCAACCAATCGCCGTTGGCATATATGTTTATTTGCTAAAAATCAAAAAGGCTATGAAAACCTTATGTATCTTACTTCAAGAGCTCATATAGATGGTTTTTATTATCGCCCTAGAATTAATAAAAAATTATTAAAAGAATATAGCGAAGGTATAATTTGTAGCTCTGCTTGTCTTGCAGGTGAGATTAATTGGCATTTAAATGATAAAGAAGTTCGTCGCAATGGAAAAACAAATGCTGATATGGGTGCTAAAGGCTATGAAGGTGCAAAAGCAGCCGCACTTTGGTATAAAGAAGTTTTTGGAGATGATTTTTATCTTGAAATTATGAGAATGGGTATAAATTCTCAATTAAATATAGATACAAATATACTTAAATTAGGAAGAGAATTAGGTATAAAAGTAATAGCTACAAACGATTCACATTATACTTATAAAGATAGGGCTCAAGCTCAAAATATCTTTATGGCAATTAGCACAGGAGATATTGTAGGGGTTGATCCTGAAAGTGATGAAGCCAAAAAAGACAATGGCTTAAGACATACAATGAGTGAAATCTATGTAAAAAGCGCTGAAGAAATGCACGAATTATTCCTTGATGTGCCTGAAGTTGTACAAAATACTCAAGAAATAGTTGATAAATGTAATTTAGAGCTAAACTTAGGAAACCCTACTCCACCAAATTTTAAATTCGCTCTTGAATATGCTGAAAAAATCGGCTTAGAATTACCTAGTCAAGATATATTTAGCTTTAGTAATGATGATGTATTGTTTGAAAGGCTTTGTTGGGATGGGCTTAATAAGCGTTTAGTATATATTGATGAGAGCAAACACGAAACCTATAAAGAGCGTTTAAGAACTGAAATAAACATTATTAAAAATATGCGTTTTAGTGGTTATATGCTAATCGTTCATGATTTTATAAAAGCTGCTAAGGATATGGGTATTCCTGTTGGACCTGGTAGAGGCTCTGCTGCAGGTTCATTGGTATCGTTTTGTTTAGAAATAACTGATTTAGACCCACTTCCTTACAATCTACTTTTTGAGCGTTTTTTAAATCCTGAGCGTGTATCTATGCCTGATATTGATGTGGATTTTTGTCAAAATAGGCGTGAAGAAGTAATTGATTATGTTGTAAAAAAATATGGTCGCTATAACGTAGCTCAAGTAATTACCTTTGGTAAATTACTTGCAAAAGGTGTTATTCGTGATGTTGCAAGGGTTTGTGATTTACGCATAAAAGATGCTGATACTTTAGCAAAATTAGTCCCTGATGAGCTAAAAATCACTCTAAAAGATGCTTACGAAAAAAACCCTGATATTAAGGCTTTCATTGAAGATTTAGACAATCGTGCAGAGTATAAAAATATAGTTTGCCACCCTGATGATGTAAGGGGCAAAAGCAAAATCGGAACTAGAGTTTGGGAGTATTCATTAGCACTTGAAGGACTTAATAGAAACGCAGGAATGCACGCTGCTGGAGTGGTAATTTCAAACGAAGAATTATGGAAAAAAACCCCATTATTTAAACAACCAAAATCAGACGCATTAGTAACTCAATATATGAAAGATTATCTTGAAGATGTTGATTTGATTAAGTTTGACTTTTTAGGACTTAAAACTTTAACCGTTATTGATAACGCTATAAAACTCATTAAAAAACGCCATAATATAGATATAGACTGGAACAAAATTGATGTAAATGATAAAGGCGTTTATGATTTAATTCAAACAGGAAATACTCTTGGGATTTTCCAAATAGAAAGCTCGGGAATGCAGGATTTAAATGCTAGGCTTAAGCCAACTTGCTTTGAAGACTTAATCGCTGTTTTAGCACTTTATCGTCCAGGGCCACTTGATAGTGGAATGGTTGATGATTTTATAGATATTAAGCACGGAAGAAAACCAGCTGTATATGCTTTCCCTGAATTAAAGCCTATTTTAGAGCCAACTTATGGAGTTATTGTATATCAAGAGCAAGTTATGCAAGTAGTTCAAACCATTGGTGGATTTAGCTTAGGTGGAGCTGATTTGGTTCGTCGTGCTATGGGTAAGAAAAAGCTTGAAGAAATGGTAAAATTAAAAGGAGAATATCTAGAAGGTGCTATAAAACAAGGCTTTGATGAGAAAAAGGCTGATGATTTATGGGAGCTTATCTTAAAATTTGCTGAATACGGCTTTAACAAATCTCACTCAGCAGCCTATGCTCTAGTAGCCTTTCAGACTGCTTATCTTAAAAAATATTATGAAACAGAATTTATGGCAGCATTACTAACTAGCGAAGAGGGAAAAGTTGAAAAAATTGAAAAATATAAAGATGAGCTAGATAGATTAGGAATAGAACTTTTACCACCTAATATAAACGATGGCACAAGGGAATTTAACGTTACTATGAAAGATGGAAAAGCTGCTATTGTCTATGGGCTTGGCTCAATTAAGAGCTTTGGAATTCCTAGTGCTGAAGGACTTGCAAAAGCTAGAGCAGATAAGCCATTTAGTGATATGAAAGACTTTATTGCAAGGGCTGATGCTGCTTATATGAATAAAAAAGGCTTAGAAGCTTTAGCTAAGACGGGTTGTTTTGAATGTATTGGGATTAATAGAAAAAGTGCTTTAAATGCAATTGATTATATTATTAATGAGTTTAAAGCAAAGAAAGAGCATGATAAAAGATTGCAAGAGAGTTTATTCTCTCAATTTGAAACAGAATATCATAGTAGTATTGATATTACAAACCAAGAAGAATTTAGCGTAGCAGAATTAGCCGAGTTTGATAAAGAATATTTAGGAATATATCTTGGCTCACACCCGCTAGATGAGTTTAAAAAAGAAATTAAATCAATTGAGCATTATAAAAGTAGTGATTTTGAGAATTTAGATGATGGGGAATATCAAGCATTTTGCTTAGGAATTATTGAAGAAGTTGATTTTAAACAAAGCAAAAGCGGTAAAAGCTATGCAAATATTAAAGCGCTTGATTATTATTCAAATTTTAATATTTTATGTTTTAACCCTGATTTAATAGATGTTTTAGCATCAAAATATAAAGCAATGAACCTAGCAGCTCAAGATGTAAAAACCAAAAAATCTCTTTACGCATTTATTTTAAATCTTAAAAGAGATAATGCAAAAAATACTTTATTTTTAAATAATTTAATAGAAGTAAATGCTAGTGAAATAGGTGTAAATACTGATGATAAAAACGCTCTTGGATATGAAGTGTTTAGTAAAAAGGGTGGTAAGAAAATTAAAGGTGATATTAAAAGATTTTCTCATCTAACTCAAAATATTGAATACTTAAAAAGTAGCGATTTTAATAAGGCTGATTATGGAGATTACAATGCTTTTTGCTTAGGAATAGTAACTGAAGCAGAATTTAAAGTAAGCAAAAAAAATAAAGCCTTTGCTAAGCTTAAAGTGGTTGATGAAGGTGGAGAATTTGATATTTTATGCTTTAATGATGAAGTGTATAAAAAGCTAGAAAATGAGTTTTTTAGTAAAGAAAAAGAAGAGAATTTATATGGATTTGAAGTTAGTTTAAGGGCTGATGAGAATGGAGTTGGGGTATTTATTGATGATTTTTTCTTAATTACTAACGAGCTTATAAAAGAGCCAAGTGAGAATAAAAACTCATTAGGTTATGTGGTATTTGAAAAACGAATAGCAAAACCAAGAAGGCAATATTCTAAAGAAAATAAAGAAGAATTCACGCAAAACCCAAAAGCCTTTGAAGGAGAATTCATACAAATTGATTTATTAAATATCAGTGCAGAGATTTTGCAAGAAATCACAAGATTGATTAAAGAAAATTTAAGTCAAAATGTAAGTGCAAAAGAAATAGTTTTAGAATTTTTAGATGATTCTTGCGTGAATAAGTATTCAAGAAGATTTGGTTTAAATAATGAAGCTATAGAAAAAATAAAGGAATTATCAAAAATTAGCTAAAAAATTGATATTTAAATTCTAGTGGATAAAGAATTTATAAAATAAATTATAAGACTTTATCCGCTAAATAATCTTTTAATTTTATAACTAACTTAGATAAAAGTAAAAGAATTTAAAACATAGATTTTTAATAAGTCCTTATTAAGTATGAAATGCTAGTTAAGTAACACAAAATAAGTTGTATAAAAATTTTAAAAAAGCTTTAGAATTAGGCTTTTGCTAGTATTTTTTAAAGTTAGATAAGACTTAAAGCTTTCAAAACTAAAATAGATTTTTCTTACAGATTTAAACTGATTAGCTAAGTGTAAGCTCTCATAAAGCAAACCAATTAGCTAAAACAAGTGTGCTTAAAACCTTTGCTTGTTATGATTTTTATAAAAAAAGCAATACGCAAAAATACCTAAAAGAATACGAAAATCAAATTCTAAACAAAATAATAAATGCTTAAAATAATAATTTAAAATGACAAATTAGTATAATTTACTTCCAAAAAAGGAGATATATTGAAAAAGTTATTGTGTTTTATACTTTTAAGCATTTGCATTATCGGTTGTTCTAAAACAAATATGCTAGAAAAAATCAAATGCGATCAAGATGATTACATTGCTTGCGTTCTCTTAGGTTCTAATTATAAAGATAATTATGGTTATCAAAAGGCTGCACAACTAGCTACAAAAGCTTGTAATGATGAAGATTTTGAAGCTTGCTATCATTTAGGAGTTTTATATGAAAACGCACAAGGAGTAGAGCAAGATTATACTAAAGCATTTAATCTTTATAAAAAATCTTGCGAAGGTGGTTTTATTTATAGTTGTAATAATTTAGCTGGTTTATATGTTAGCGGAAATGGCACAAAACAAGACTATGCAAAAGCAGTAAAGCTTTATACTAAAACTTGTAGTGATGAGTATGCTGTTAGCTGTTATAATTTGGGATTTTTATATAATGTTGGAGTGGGTGTAAAGCAAGATTATACAAAAGCAATTCAATTTTATACAAAAGCTTGCGATAAAAACTATGCGAGTGCTTGTAGTAATTTAGGAACTTTATACCAAAAAGGCGAAGGTGAAAAACAAGATTTTATTAAGGCTGTAATATTCTATCATAAAGCTTGTGAGAAAAATAATGCAATAGGTTGTATCAATTTAGGGTTTATGTATTTTAAAGGACAAGGTATAAAGCAAGATACTCAAATAGCTAAACATTTTTTCAACAAAGCTTGTGATTTAGGCAACAATATAGGTTGTGAGAATGCTATGCAACTTAAATAAATAGATTTAATTATTTTTAACTAAAAAATCTATATAAAAAATAGTGATTTAATGTAATTGCTATATATAAATTTAACTAAGTAAGAATATTTTTGCTTAGTTAAAAATAAAATTAGCTTTATAAAAAGTGTATTAAAAACACAAAAACATTTTTATTTGTAACGAGCATAAATAAATCAATTTTATTTTATGAAAAGCTTGGGTTTTGCATAGAGCAAAAATAAGAGATTAAAAAACTTTTTTCAATTAAAAATGTCTAGATAATGCTACAAGATATAAATAGGATTAAAGAAGAGTTTTCGTTTCTAGCAAATCTAAAGGCAGCTATGACACTAAAGAATTTGTAATGCGAGATTTTAATGATTATGTATATATAATTGCATAAAAAAATAATTAAATTTAAAGGAAAATTATGAAAGCAGCAGTTTTAAATAATTTTAAAAGTGATTTAGAAATAAAAGAAATTGATATTCCAAAAATAACAGATGATGAAGTTTTAATTAAAGTAACTTATGCAGCCGTAAATCCACTAGATAATCTTATAAAAGATGGCTAACTAAATATAATAACTCCTTATAAATTACCACTAATTTTAGGCAATGAATTAGTAGGAGTTATAACTAGCATAGGTAAAAATGTAAAAGAATTTAAAGTTGGGGATAGAGTTTATGCAATGTGTGAAAAAGCATTTGCTGAATATGTAGCGATAAATCATAAGTATATAGCAAAAGTGCCTGAATATTTAAAAGATGATGAAGCAGCTTGCGTGCCACTAGCCTCTTTAACATTTTTACAAGCTATTAAATTAATGAATGCTAAAAATGAAAACTCAATATTTATTTCTGGAGCTAGTGGGAGTTTTTAAAATCTTGCTTTGCCACTTGCAAAAGAGTTTAAAATATATGCTAGCGGAAATGCTAATTTTAAGCAAAAAGCCTTAGAATTAGGCGTTTGCGAGTATTTTACAAAAAGCGATGATTATACAAAAATTAAAGTAGATTTTGTAATAGATTGCATTGGTGGAAATGAAACTTTTAAGCAGTTTAAAATCCTAAATAAAGGCGGAAAGCTAGTATCTTTAAAGGGTATGCCTGATATGAAATTTGCTAAAAGCTTGAAGCTTTCAAAACTAAAGCAGATTTTATTTTATTTTGCAGGACTTAAGCTAAACAATGCAGCTAAAAAAGTAGGCTGTGAGTATCATTTTATGTTTGTTAATAAAAACGGCGAAGAGCTTAAGCAAATATCTTCTATGCTAGATAATATAAAATACCGCCCATCAGTCGGTGAGATTTTTAGCCTAAATGATATAAACCAAGCTTTAAAAAGTGTAAAAAATAACAATAAAATCGGTAAGGTTTTGATTAATTTCAATAATTAGAATGCTTATAAAATATCTTTCTAATTTAAATTCTAAGAATTTAAATTAGACTAATTATATTTATATTTTAGTTAAAAAACTCAGGGTGTTTGTCTTTTAATAAAGCCATAGTTTCTAAAATAAGCTCAAAATCATCTTCACTCTTAGCTTCATCAATTAGCTCAAGATAAGTAAATGCAGCCTTTTCTAGGCAATTTTTCTTAACTCCTGCATAATACAAAGCAGCTTTGTGCATTAAAGCAATCTCATACATTAAATCTTCAATTTCTTCATTTTTCATTAAATTTCTCCAAATAAGTTTTAGTTTGTTCGTAAATCTTAGAATATACACTACTATCTTTATAACTTGTAAATATCCCGCCACTAGCATTTGCGTGACCGCCACCATTAAAAGCCGTTTTTGCAAATAAGCTAACATCAATTTTATTATTAGCCCTAAGAGAGATTTTCTTGCCAGGATTAATTTCTAAAAAGAAATCATATTCAGGATTTTTGACTAAAAAATCATTTCCTATAACGCTAACATTTCCTATATCATAGACTAATAAGCCTTTTTTATCTTTATAATAAATCGTATAATCTTGCTTATTTTCGCTTAAAATCCTTACTAAATAATCGCTTATTAAATTACACAAAGTATCGTTTTTGTCATTTTTAAAAAACTCTTTTTTAATACTATGAGTTGCATCTTCTAAAGCAATATTTGGATTTTCAAGATGAAAATATTCTCTAGCTTTGTTTAATAAAAAGAACATATAAGCGTGATTTTGCTTAGCAAACATAGTTCTATTTATCTCCTTACTACTAGCAATTATTTGCATTAAGATTTTGCCTAATTCAAAATATTTGCTATCACTTAGCCAAATATCAATGCTATTTATAATATCTACCATTAGGCTTAGCTCTTTATTTTCTCCAAAAATTTTACTAAAAAAATCATAAGTAATCTTAGTAGCACACCTTGAACTATCTAAAAAATACCAAGGATATTTTTCCATACAAGCTTTGCCTGTTTGATGATGGTCAAGCAATAATAATTTTGCGTGATTTAGCCTTGCAACCCTAGAAGTAAATTCTTCGCAAACACTTTCAATAGGATTTACATCAGTTATTAAAATAAGAGCAAATTCATCAGGATTTGCTTCTACTTTTATCATAATTTCTTCAAATTTTTCTTCAATTTCTTTGCCATAATTAGAATTATAAAATTCACAATCCTTAAAATAATTAGCTACCACATATTGGCAACCATATCCATCTAAATCAGTGTGGCTTAGGTGATATATTTTCATTATTTTCCTTTCTAAATTGCTGCATCAACATTGCCTATATTATCAAAATCAGCGTTATTTGCAATCTCGCTATAAGCAAGAACAACAACTTGTTTTAATCCAAATCTTTCACAAATTTCTTTTATCTTTCTTCTAAGACTTGGTTCTACTAATAATATAAAAGTATTTGAATGCATATTATAATGCTCTTTTACTTTATCGCTAATTGCTGTATATAAAGTATGGGTTTGCTCTGTATTTATTGCTAGGGTTGTTGTGCCGTTCTTATTAGTTACTAGCATTTCCAATAAACGCCTATTCACTTGCATTGATAGTGCATAAAATTGTAGTTTGTTATTATCATCTAAATACATATTAGTAATTACTCTATTAAGACTAGCTCTTACATGATCTGTTATTGTATCAATATCTTGAGTATAAGGCACTAAATCAGATATTGTTTCTAATATACTTATCATATCTTTTATTGGAATTTGCTCTTTTAATAATTCTTTTAATACCTTTTGTATAAGACCTATTGAAGTGATTTTCAATACTTCTTCAACCAATACACTTTGAGTAAGCTTTAATCTATCTAATAAAGAATTTACTTCTTGCCTAGTTAAAAGTTCGGCTGCGTGTTCTTTAACCAATTCACTTAAATGCGTGCTAATTACTGCACCAGGATGAACCACTACATAACCACTCATTGTAGCCTTATTTTTTTCACTTGGGTCAATCCAAATAGCTTTTGAACCAAAAGCAGGTTCTATTACTTCTATTCCTTCTATTTCATCGGTTTCATCAAAACCATTATCAATTGCTAAAAATTTATCAGGATATATGATATTTTTTGCAATTGAAATTCCTTTAATTCTAAAATCATATTCATTAGGGTCTAACTGAATATTGTCAATTATTCTAATATCTTGCATTAAAAAGCCTAGATTTTTAGCTATTGTTTGACGCATTGTTGGAATTCTATCTATTAAATCACTTTCAGCAACTTTTACTAAAGAATATCCGATTTGTAATTCAAGCATTTCAAGATTTAAGCTTTCTTCATTTTTCTTTTTACGCTCTGCTGCAATTTCAGCTTCACTTTTTCTAGGTGGTGTTGTGCTTTGAGCTGGTGTTGCTCCACTTGTATTTGGTTGTTGAGCTGCTCCTTTTTGCTTTGGTTTAGGACTTAATAAATCTTCATCTTTAGTCTTCATAAGTAAAAAGCCAAGCCCACCAAATACAAAAGCCATAAAA
The DNA here is from genome assembly GCF_020138145.1 of Campylobacter sp. RM9334. Lineage (NCBI taxonomy): Bacteria > Pseudomonadati > Campylobacterota > Epsilonproteobacteria > Campylobacterales > Campylobacteraceae > Campylobacter > Campylobacter sp. RM9334. Next base: position 76,965 of record NZ_JACGAX010000003.1, on the reverse strand, counting down.
CCTAGTGAAATAGTAGGAAGACCAGGAACTAAAGCAAATACGAACAAAATAAACCCAACTATAAATAAAGTTTTATAATCTCCAAATAATTGCTCTAAAGATTTTTCAGCAAATGGTTTTTCTTCTTTGCTTGCACGAGTAATAATTATAGCTGTTGCTGTTGAAGTGATTAATCCTGGGATTTGAGATACAAGTCCATCTCCTATAGTTAAAATAGTATAACTAGAAGCAGCAGCATTTAATTCTAAATCGTGCTGAAACATACCTATTAAAAGTCCGCCAACTATATTAATAATAGTGATGATTATACCTGCAACTGCATCACCTTTAATAAATTTAGAAGAACCATCCATAGCTCCATAAAAGTTCGCTTCGCCTATTATTTCTTGACGCCTTTCTCTAGCTTGCTCTTCAGTAATAAGCCCTGCATTTAAATCAGCATCAATTGCCATTTGTTTTCCTGGCATTGCATCTAGCGTAAATCTAGCTTGAACTTCACTAACACGAGTTGAACCCTTTGTAACAACCATAAAATTAATTAATACTAAGATACAAAATACAACAACCCCTATTACATAATTTCCGCCTACAACAAATTCTCCAAAACTAGCAATTATATCACTAACCGCAGCAGGACCTTCATGCCCTTTGCTTAAAATCATTCTAGTGGTTGCGATATTAAGGCTTAGTCTAAAAAGAGTAATTATTAAAATTAATGTTGGAAAAGTAGTCAAATCAGTCGGTTTTGGAATATACATAGCTATTAAAATCATCAAAACCGATATAGCAATACTAAGTGCTAAGCAAAAATCAAGTATTCCAGATGGTAAAGGAACGATAATAATTGCTAAAATAGCAACTATTAAACCTACCATAGAAAGACTTTTAAATTTTACAAGTGGCTCTAAATAAGGAGCTACTAGGCTTAGCATAGTATTTTTTTGTTTTGCCATTATTTTAAAATCTGCTCTAAGGTAATATCAGTTAAAAAAGAATTTATTTTATCTTGTAAGTTGGTAATTATAGGATATATTTTACAAGTATCGTGCCTATTACTAGGACACTTATCATCTCCTGTGCATTCAAAAACTAAAGGCTCTTTTTTTTCAGCAGATATTATGACATCTTTTATATTTATTAAATTTGGTTCTTTTGCCAGAATAAAACCACCATTAATACCTTTATAAGATTTTAAAATATGCGCTCTTGCTAAATTTTGTAATATTTTTGCTAAAAAGCTTCTTGGTATATTTAATTCACTTGCTAAAGTATCTACATCTATTGGACTTTTATGTTTTGCAATGTAAATTAAACTAATTAAAGCATATTCACTAGCTCTTGTAAATAACATTGTTTTCCTTAAAATATTTTTATTTAAATCTTAACTTTTTTTATTTAATACATAGACTAAGCAATAATCATTCTTGATTAGGAGTTTAAAAAATATTTATTTTATACTAAAATTAAAAAGGAATTTAAACTCAAAAAATGAGTTTAAATTCTTAAAAATTATAAAGAATACACGCTTAATGATATTTCTTCTAAAGCCTTTAAATAAGCTTTTGCAATATCAAGATTTGTAAAGCTTGCAACCTTACTCTCACTTGCTGCGCGTCTTATTTTAAATCCATCACTAAGGCTATTTTTTGCATCTCTTGGGGTATTAATTACTAATGTAATTTCTCCATTAACAATTTTTGAAATTATGTCATCTTCATCGCCTAATTTATTAACGCTAATTGCATTAATTCCATGATTATTAAAATAAATTGCTGTATTTTTAGTAGCTAAGATTTTATAACCTAAGTTCATAAATCCACGAGCAAGCTCAAGTGAATCAGCCTTATTTTTATCATCAATACTAAATAATACTCCGCCAAATTCTTCTATTCTAACGCCACTTGCAACAAGACCTTTATAAAGTGCTTTGTTTGCACTTGTGCTAGTTCCCATAACTTCTCCAGTGCTTTTCATCTCAGGCCCTAAAACTGTATCCACTAAAGATAATTTTGAGAAGCTAAATACAGGAACTTTTACATAATACATTCCTTGTATTTCTTCAAATTCTTTAGTAATTCCTTGCTCTTTTAGGCTTATTCCTAAAGCAGCTTTTAAAGCTATATTTGCTAGGTTTTTATTAATTACTTTACTTAAAAACGGCAATGTTCTTGAAGCTCTTGGATTTACTTCTAATACATAAAGCTTGTTTTCAAAATATACAAATTGTATATTTAAAAGCCCTTTAATCTTTAAAGCAAGTGCAAGTTTTTTAGTGTAATTAATAATTTCTTCTTTTACCTCATCACTTATACTAACGCTTGGAGTTATTGCTGTGCTATCTCCACTATGCACACCTGCTCTTTCAATATGCTCTAAAATACTTGGTATATAAACATTTTCTCCATCACAAATAGCATCTACTTCAAGCTCTTTTCCGCATAAATATTTATCAATTAATATAGGTTTATCAAGGCTTACTTCTGTTGCTTCTTGCATATATTTTTTAAGTTCTTCATCGTTAAATACAACTTGCATAGCTCTACCACCTAAAACAAACGATGGACGAACTAATACAGGATAGCCTATTAAATTAGCATTTTTGATAGCTTCATCAACACTAATTGCAGTAATTCCTTTAGGCTGATTTAAGCCTAAATCACTCATTAATTTTTCAAATAATTTTCTATCTTCAGCAGTATTTATGCTATCTAAACTTGTGCCTAAAATCTTAACTCCATTTGCTTCTAAAAACTCGGCTAAATTAATAGCAGTTTGACCACCAAAACTAACAATTACTCCTAAAGGTTTTTCAATATTAATAATTTCTAAAACTTCTTCATTGCTTAAAGGCTCAAAATAAAGCTTATTAGCTACGCTATAATCAGTTGATAATGTTTCAGGATTGTTATTAATTATTATTGCTTCATAGCCCATTTCTTTAATAGCCCAAATAGCATGCACGCTAGAATAATCAAACTCAATTCCTTGACCAATTCTAATAGGGCCACTTCCTAAAACTATGATTTTTTGCTTATTGCTAATTTCATTTGTGTCTTTAAATTCTTTATTATAAGTTGAATAAAAACTTGGAATTAGATTTTTATAATCCATCGGCTGAACGCATTTATAAATAGGTCTTATATTATTTTTAGCTCTTAGTTCATACACTTCTTTTTGCTTGCATTCCCAACGATGTGCGATAATTTTATCAGCTAGTCCTATTTGCTTAGCTTTTGTAAGTGCTTGAATATCAAATTTTTTCTCTTTTAATTCGTGTTCTGTATCAATGATTTGCTTAAATGTGTCTATAAATAATCTTTGCATTTTAGTAAGATTCATAATCTCATCAACACTAATTCCACGCCTTAAAGCTTCTCCTATGAAAAATATTCTTTCATCTCCAGCTTTAATTAAACGCTTTTTGATTTTTTCATCTGTGTATGTTTCGCCGTTTTTAAGACCTAGATGACAAATTCCATATTCAAGTGATTTAATAGCTTTTAAAATACTTTCAGCTAGGCTAGTTCCTAAGCCCATTACTTCACCCGTTGCTTTCATTTGAGTGCCTAGATAACGATTAGCATCTTTAAACTTATCAAATGCAAATCTAGGAGCTTTAGTAACTATATAATCAAGATTTGGTTTATACTCAAGATAGCTTAAACCACTTGCTTCATTTTTAATCTCATCTAAAGTTTTGCCTATTGCGATTTTTGCTGCGATTTTTGCTATAGGAAATGAAGTTGCTTTACTAGCTAAAGCACTTGAGCGTGAAACTCTAGGATTTACTTCAATAATAAAATATTCTTTTGTAATTGGGTTTAAAGCTATTTGAACATTACAACCACCTTCAATTTTTAATGCTCTTATTAATTTAATAGCAACATCTATCATTTGTTGTTTGATTTTTGGCTCAAGTGTTTGAGTTGGTGCAACAACCAATGAATCACCTGTATGAATTCCAACAGGGTCAATATTTTCCATATCGCAAATTAATATAGCATTATCAGCTCTATCTCTTATAACTTCATATTCAAGTTCTATAAATCCTGCTATTGATTTTTCAATTAAACATTGTCTAGTAGGAGAATAAATTAAGCCTTCGCTAGTTATTTTTTTAAGTTCAGCTTCATTTTCACAAATTCCGCCGCCAGTTCCACCCATAGTAAATGCTGGACGAACAACAACAGGATAACCACATTCATTAGCAAAAGAAATTGCACTCTTTGTATTATTTACAATAACACTTGGTGGAACAGGTTCATTTAATTCATTCATTAATGCCCTAAATAATTCTCTATCTTCAGCCTTATTAATAGTATCTAAGCTAGAACCTAATACTTTTATATTATATTCTTTTAAAATCCCTGCTTTATCTAATTCTATTGCCATATTTAAAGCAACTTGTCCGCCTAAGGTAGCCAAGATTGCATCAGGGCGAGTTTTTTTAATAACCTTTGTTACAAATTCTAAAGTAATTGGCTCTATATAAATCTCATCAGCAATATTTTTATCAGTCATAATAGTAGCTGGGTTTGAATTGATTAATATTACATATTTACCTTCTTCTTTAAGCGATAAACAAGCTTGAGTTCCTGCATAATCAAACTCTGCTGCTTGACCAATTATAATAGGACCACTTCCTATAACTAAAATTTTATTTACATCTTGCATTTTATTCTCCTTTAAAAATAATTTTTCCATCACAAATTGTAAGCTCTACTTTTGAGCTTAATACACTTCCTAAATAAGGCGTATTCTTGCCTAAACTAACGATTTCATCTTCTTTTAATTCCCAAGTTTTATCTAAATCAATTACTACAATATCAGCTATCGAACCAACTTTAAGCTCCCCTGCATTTTCTAAATTAAATATTTTTTTAGGATTAGTGCTAAAAGCGTTTAGAATTGTCTCAAGTTTTACTAAATTAGTTTTTACTAATTTTGTATAAAGCAATGAAAACGCAAACTCACTTCCTATAATTCCAAAATAAGCCTTATTAAATCCACCTTGCTTTTCGTCTTTTGAATGTGGTGCATGATCTGTTGCTATTACTTCAATTATGCCTTCATTTAAAGCATTTATTAAATAATCTCTATCAGCTTTGCTTCTTAAAGGCGGGTTCATCTTCCACATTCCATTATCTTCTTTAATATCTTCATCACAAGAAATTAAATGATGTGGAGTTACTTCACAACTTATATTTACTCCAAGTTTTTTGCCAAACTCAACCATCGCAACACTTTCTTTAGCACTTATATGGCATACATGATAATTTGAATTGCATTCTTTACAAAGCAGCATATCTCTTGCAACTTGCACGCTCTCGCTTGAACTTGAAATTCCTTTAATTCCTAATTTTTTAGACTGAACTCCATCGTGCATATGACCGCCTTCAACTAGGTCTAAATCTTCGCAATGTGCAATTACATATTTATTTAATTTCGCACATTCTTTCATTGCGTCTTTCATAATTTTTGCATTTGCAACACCTCTTCCATCATCGCTAAACGCAAAAACAAAAGGAGCTAATTGGCTAAAATTAACTAAGCTTTGACCTTTTTCTTCCATAGTAATAGCTCCATAAGGAAGAACTTTCATACAAGAATCTTTTTGAATTAAATCTAATTCAAGTTTTAAATTCTCTAAAGTATCAGGCACAGGTTTTAGATTTGGCATAGCACAAGCTGTAGTAATTCCACCTTTTGCATTCGCCATTGAGCCTGTTTTTATGCTCTCTTTGTGTGAATATCCTGGCTCTCTTAAATGCTGATGAATATCAACAAAACCCGCACTAACAAGCTTACCTTTAACATCAATTATTTCTCCACTATAATCAATATTAGGAGCTATTTTTACTATTTTTTTACCTTCAATTAAAATATCAGTTTTAACAAATTTATTATCTATAAATGCATTACAATTTTTAAGAAGCATTTTAAATCCTTTCATATACATAATCAAGTATTGCCATTCTAGCAAATACACCATTACTCATTTGGGTAAAAATCTTTGATTTTTCACATTCAACCAAACAACTATCAATCTCTACTCCACGATTAATTGGGGCTGGATGCATTATGATTGCATCATTTTTTAATCTTTTATAATTATTAGTTGTAAGTGCAAAAGATTTTCTATATTTTTCTAAATCTAATTCGTTTTTATCGTGTCTTTCGTGTTGAATGCGTAAAAGCATACAAACATCAACCTCATCTATAATTTCATCTAATTTATAGTATTCATTATAAGAATTATCTTGATAAATAGGAGGTGCAGCTAAAAATACTTTAGCTCCAAGTCTTTCAAGCGCATCTTTATTTGATTTTGCTACACGAGAATTTTTTATATCTCCAACTATTGCTATTTTTAAACCATTAAAAGTATTAAAATGCTCATAAATCGTTACTAAATCAAGCAAACATTGAGATGGGTGTGCTCCACTTCCATCACCTGCATTAACCACTTTAGCATTCAGTCCTACTAAATCATCAAAATAATTATTTTGTTTATGTCTAATTACTAAAACGCTAGTTCCAAGACTTTCAAAAGTCTTACAAGTATCATATAAACTCTCGCCTTTATTTACACTTGAACTACTAGCAGAAAAATTAAGCACTCTAAAGCCAAGCTTAAGCTCAGCAACTTCAAAACTTGTCCTTGTTCTTGTAGAATCTTCAAAAAATAAATTAGCTATGATTTGATTTTCATAATTTTTAAAAAAGCCATCGTGTTGTTTGTAATACAAAGCTTTTTTTATAAGCGTATAAAAATCATCATTGCTAAGATTTTTAGTTGTTAAATAATCACGCATTGTCCTTCTCCCACGAGAGTAAGGCCTAACCGCCATTAGAAAACAATTTTAAATAAAGGGGATTGTATAAGCGAAGTTCAAAAAAATCTGTAAATAATAATATTTTAAACTTAAAATAAAATTAATTTTTATAAATTTTAGTAAAAATATATTTTAGGAATTTAAATTCCTAAAATATTTAATTCTCTCTAAAGAATTTTTGTGCCATTTGATTGGCTTTTGCTTTATCACGACCTTTTTTAAAGCTTTTATAAATTCCACTTACATAGTTTTCAAAAGTTTCTTGAGAATCAAGAGCCTTTTCATCTTTTTCTATCTTGGTATAAATTCCATTTTCATCAAGCGTGTAAGCTAATTGATTATCACTTAATTGAAGTCTTAAAATCTCTGCTAATTTAGCGTGCAAACTCTCATTTAATATAGGTGTCATTAGTTCAAGCCTACGCTCAAGATTTCTTGGCATCATATCAGCACTGCTTATATAATATTGCGGAGTTGCGTGTTTAAAATAAAAAATCCTAGCGTGTTCAAGATATTTTCCAACTATACTTCTTACTCTTATATTTTCGCTAAATCCTTTAAGATTTGGTTTAAGACAGCAAATCCCACGAACTATTAAATCAATGCTTACACCTTTGTTTGACGCTTCATAAAGTGCTTTTATAATGTCTTCATCAACAAGCGAGTTCATCTTCATAATAATTTCGCCCTTTTTACCTGCTAGGCTTTCAGTTTTTATCATTTTTAAAATCTGCTCTTTTATCTGAAATGGGCTCATTGATAGAGTTTTTAAGCGTTTATTTTTGCAATAGCCTGTAAGTATGTTAAAAAACGCTGTAATATCAGTATTTGCTATATCAAAATTAGATGTAAAAAAGCTAATATCAGTATATACTTTAGCAGTAGCGGCGTTATAATTACCCGTGCCTAAATGTGCGTAAAATTTAAGCGTGCCATCGTCTAATTGGCGAATTACTTGAGTAATTTTTGCATGCACTTTAAACCCTGCTATTCCATATACTACATGAGCTCCTGCGTTTTCTAATTCTTTTGCCCAATAAAGGTTATTTTCTTCATCAAAACGAGCCTTTAATTCAACCATAACCGTAACTTGCTTTCCATCATTAGCTGCGTCCATTAAAGCCTTAATAATTTGCGAGTTTTTTTCTAAGCGATATAGGGTCATTCTAATTGATATTACTTTTGAATCCTTACTAGCTTCTTTGATAAAACTTGCAACTGGGTCAAAACTCTCATAAGGCTGATAGCATAAAATATCTTGCTTATCAATTACTTCAAATACACTTACATTCTCATCAAATGGTGGCAAAATCTTAGGCACATAAGAAGCATTGCATAAATGACTTAATTGCTTATTATTTACGATTTGTAGCATTGATGATAGGGCTAATGGGGTTTTGTATTCGTAAATATCTTTATTAAATACTTTTAAATGTATGCTTAAAAAGTTTTTAATCTCTTCGCTAGCACCACTTTCAATTTGAATTCTAACATAAGCACCTTTTCTTCTAAGTTTTAAGCCTTGCTCAAGTAGCATCATAAAATCATCTGCTTCTTCTTCCTCAATTATAATATCAGCATTCCTAGTTACTCTAAAAGCTGCACTTTCTACCATAGTAAAACCTGGGAAAATATCTTCTAAATGCTCTTTTACCACGCTTTCAATAGGAACAAAAAGCCCCCTATCAGCTTCAAAAAATCTAGGCAATACTCTAGGAATTCTAACCATAGCGAATTTATCGTGCTTTTCATCTTCGCTTTTTAACTTAACAGCTAGTGAGAAAGATAGATTATTAAGTGGCGGAAATGGGTGCGTTGAATCTACTGCAATAGGAACAATTACTGGCATTATGGTGCTAAAGAAATATTCTTTAGCTTTGCCTTTTTGATTTCTTGTTAAATCATTATAAGTTTTAAGCTCCACACCCACTTTTGCTAATTCGCTCATTATAGAAAAATAATTTTGTTCTAAAGTGTCTTTTTCTGCGTGTAAATATTCACGAATAGCGTTTAATTGCTCTAATGGTGGTAGTTCATTTTGTGGCACTACTCCTGCTGCAAAAAGTTGCTTAAGTCCAGCAACTCTAATCATATAAAACTCATCTAAATTCGTGCAATATATACTAATAAATCTTAATTTTTCTAATAAGGGTATTTTTTTATTGCACTGATCAAGCACCCTTGAATTAAACTTAAGCCACGATAATTCTCTATTAAAAACCAATTCCTTCTTCATTAATTATCCTTAATTTATAAAACCACTTGCTACTACTAAATCACCTTGATAAAATACTGCTAATTGTCCTTTTGCTAAAGCATATACGCTTTCTTCTAATAAAACCTTTTTTTCATTTTTTAGCAATTTACAAGGCACTTCTTTAGTGTTATATCTGATTTTTACCTTACAATCAATCTCATCAAAATCACAAAAAGCATTTACATTTTTTAATTGAAATTCTTTTACAAATAATTCTTCTTTTGAACCTACTATTATTACATTTTCTTTCGCATCAATTTCTAATACATAATGTGGAGTTAATGCACCTTTTACACTAAAACCACGCCTTTTACCGATAGTATAATGCATATAGCCTTCGTGCTCTCCTACAACTTCGCCCTTAGTATTTTTTACTAAGCCTTTTTGATTAACTTTTACATAATCTTTTAAAATATCGGTGTAATTTGTGGTTACAAAACATATTTCAGAGCTTTCTTTTTGTTCGCTGATTGATTTTAACATAGGGATTTTTAGTGCTTGTTCTTTTATGTCTTTTTTAAATTTATCCCCTAGTGGAAAAAGCACATCATTTAAACTTTCTTTATTTACATTTGCTAGAAAATATGTTTGGTCTTTGCTTAAATCTACGGCTTTTTTAAGCATATTGTTTTCTATTTGAGCGTAATGTCCTGTCGCTAACTTTGCATTTTTGCTTTTAGCATAGTCTAATAATGCTCCTAGTTTTATTTTTTGATTGCATAAAGCACAAGGATTTGGAGTAAGTCCATCTTCATAAGTCTTAATAAATGGATTAAAAACTGCTTTGCTAAATTCATCAGTAAAATCAATAATATCATAAGAAATTCCTAAAAAATCAGCCACTCTTTGTCCATTTTCTATATTTTTTTCGTGATAGTTTAAACGATTGTGTAATTTCATATAAACACCACTTACATTAAAACCTTTTTCTTTAAGCATAAGAGCTGTATAAGAGCTATCAACCCCACCACTCATTGCTAAAACTACATTCATATAATTTCCTTTCCATCTAAATACATATTTTTTATTTTATTCGTTCTTAAAATTATTTGAGCTAATACATTATCCTTATCATAGCCAAAATCATCTAGTAAGATAAAATCTGCCTTAGCACCATTACTTAAAGGCTTTAAGCCATTTAAAAATAAATGAGAATTATCAAAACAAGCCGCCTTATAAATTATGTAAGCTAATTCGTTTAATTCAAATTCGTTATGAGTAAATATAAAAGCTCTTAGCTCATCAAACATATTTAAACTATTATTTGAGCTAAGCCCATCTGTGCCTATGCTAAGATTTAAATCATTTGCTAAAAGATTTTTAAGCTTAATTGCACGAGAGCCTAAAAATCTATTTGATTTAGGACAAGTCATAATTATATGATGAGATTTAAAAATACTAAAATCATCAACATAATTACAATGAGTAAAAATAGCTCTTAAATCATCAAATCCACTTAAAAAATCCTTAGTAATTAAACTAGGATTAAATCTAGCTAAATAATTGCTTAAAGCGTTACTTTTGCCTTGCAAATACTCCTTTTCATAAGCACTTTCTAAAAAATGTGTGCTGATTAATAAATCATTTTTCTTAGCAAAATTAAGTGCGTATTCATAAGTCTTATCACAAATTGAATAAGGACTATGCAATGATATATGATTATTAAGGTTTGAAAATCTTGAAAATCTCTCTTCAAAACTCTTAATATTATTTTTTAAAGTTTCATCATTAGCACCTAAAATCTCGTGAAAAATAATGCTTTTTATCTTGCTATTTGATAGGATTTCTAGGTTCGCTCCAAAACTTGAAATTTCGCCTAGATACCCTACCCCGCTTTGCATTAGAATTTCAATTTGTCTATTAATCTCTTTACTTAATAAATCTTTATTTATCGCTTCACGATTTTTGATAATGCTCTCAAGCCATTTTGCAAAATCTCCATAATAAAGCTTAGATAGACAAAACTCTAAATGTGAATGCAAATTACATAATACTGGGCTTAAAATATATTCGCTTTTATCAATTATTTGAGCGTTTTTGTATTCACTTAAAGCCTTGTTAAAATCACATATTTTAATAATCTCTTCATCAAATACTAAAGCTTTATTAGTTTGTAAAAATTCATCTTGGCTAAAGTCTAAAATAGCCTTAGTTTTCATAATTTTAATCATTTTTTTCCTTTATGAAATATTACGAAACTTTTTTTAATAAATGTTGTTAAAAATAGCAAATCGGATAATAAAAATCCTTTTTAGATAAAAATTTAATCCATAATTTAAATTCTTTTGATTAAAAATATGTATTAAAGCTTGATAAAATCACCAATTTTAAAGTATTGCTCATAATATTCAGATAATTTTAAAACCCCTTCATTACCCATTACTAAGGCACTATCATTATGAATTTTAAGAGCAGAACCATATGGCAGAGCAAAAACAGAAGAATTTTGATTTAGCTTAAAATATTCATAAAGCTTCATTGAATATTCCCTATCTTGAGGGATATATTCAGTGATTATTTGGTATTTTAAAATACCTAAAGCTTTTAAATTGCTAGGGTATAATATAGGTAAATCATTGCAAGTTTTAATATCTTCTGATAATACACTAGCCCCAGCACCCCAACCAGCATAGGTTATAGAATTTTCTATTTTATCTTTTAAAATATCTAATAAATTTAGCTTTTGTAATCTATGCAAAAGAACAAATAAATTACCGCCACTTACCAATATCCCATCGCTATCGTTTAATATATTAATAGGGTCATTGTGTATAGAAACTATTTTTGAGTTTATTTTATTTTTAAGAGTTTTTTCGTATTCATCAAATCCATCAATTACTTGAGCATAAGGAACTAAAGCTATTTGTTTAGTTTTAGCAAAAAAATCATTTAATATACTAGCACACCAATCAAAAGAATTTAAGTTTTTATACCTATCACTGCTTAATAATAAAATATTTCTCATAATTTTTTCCTTTTAAAACTCATATCTATAACTAATCATACTTGTATAGTTTAAACTATCATAAAAATTATGATTTGAATTTTGCTTATCATAAATCAAAGCGAAACTCAAAGATTGATTATAATCTAATTTATAATCAAAAATACCAGAAATAATTATTTCATTATCTTTTCTTTTTGAATAATAAGATGAATCAACCTTTTTATAAATTGTATGATTATAACCAAAACTTGGCTTAAAACTAACTTTATTTAATATAGGAATAATAGCCCCGATTTTTATACCATAATTTTTAAAATCAGAATTAGCACTAAAACTATCTTTAGCATTTTCTAAATCATAATTTAAATTAAAATAATAAATATTATCATTATATGCAAAAACATTATTAAGACCTAAAGAATGATGAATAAAATTAGAATCTTTATCCATACTATCAGCAAATATTCCTTTAGATAAATCATAAGAAATTAAATATAAATAATTATCATTTACATTATTTTCATAATTAATACCCATATTTAAGCTATGCAAAAACGCAGCTCTTCTAAGTAATACAAAATCATAACTAGCATTTAAAGTAATTTTGTGATTATCCCTTATATAGCTTGGATTAATTGCTAATGTTAATACATTTAAATCAGGATAATTTTCGCTTTTATTTTTTAAATATTTTTTATTATTTAAACTCGCATAAAGCTCTGCAAAATAATTATTTCCTAAATCTAAATTATAAGCACCATCTATATTAAAATTAAAACTTAAAGAACCACTTGCTTTTTCATTTTTAAAATTTCTAATCTTCTCACCAACAAAATCAGTGAAATTATCATTGCCATAAAGCGGGTTTGTATCATAAGCAAAACCCAAATTAAGTCCTATAAAATAAGGCTTAGCAACTTCTTTTGTCAAATTATCTAAATTATTTAGCATATTATTAATTCTAACTTTTTGAGTAGAACTTAAATCCAAATTATTTAGCATATAATTTAATTCATCTCTCATAAGCTCTGGATTATTATTTTCATAATATAAATTAGCTATTGAAAATCTAGCTTCAATATTGTTTTCATTAATAATTAAAACCCTATCGTAAGCTGCAATTGCTTCTTTTGTATCTTTTAATTTTTCAGCACTTTTTGCCAAAATTAGGTTAAGTTTTTCGTCACTACAATCAATCTCACATTGAGCTTTAGCTAATTCTAAAGCTTTTTTATAATTTTTCTTATTAAACTCATCTATATAATTAGCAAAAGCAAGAGAGCTTATTAAAAATGATAAAATAATCTTTTTTATCATTTTTGAACTCCGTAAGTAGAATTTCTTTGCCTATTGTTTTGATAGTCTTTACCATTTAAATATCCCTTATTTGCATAATTTATTTTATTTTGTATGCAATAAGTATTGCCATTACATATTTTAATAATATCTTTAGATATTGAATTGGTATCTAAATCCTTTATTCTTTCATTATTGTATTTATAATTATTTTTATAATCTTGATAATTTTTATTTTGATAATATTCTTGTTTTGCTTTTATCATTTCTTCTTTAGAATTTAAAAACTCATTAAAACTTTCGCTATTTTTATAAGATTGTTTAGTATTTACTTGACTTTCTTTACCTGTATTAATAGTTTCAAATTCCTTAGGAACTATTTTTTCAATCTTAATAACCTTATCATTATCAAATCTTAATTGATTTCCTGCTTGAACTAAAGAAGTTTTATTTCCTACTTTAACATCTATTGCACCTTCTAAGCAACCTACTTTATCAACCTTTCCAAGACTTCCAACAAACACGGTTCCTCTAATTCCAATCGTTGCTGTTTTTGCTTGAAATTCAAAATTCTTTCTAGCTATTTTTGAAATATTTCCCGATATTACCTTAAAATGTCCGTTATTTACTTCAAGACTTACTTTTGATTTTTTACCATCAATTACATAATCTTTAATATTTAAAGTTGTATTTTTACCTAGCGTAACTATTGTATTATCTATGAATTTAATTTGTAATTTTGCATTATTTTTTGTGATTATTTTGTCATTTTCTTCTAAAATATCATTTGTTTTTGCAATTCTTTCTTTGTTGTCACTTAAAATTACAACATCTCCTCTTAATGTAACTATTTTTCCAATATTTGCGAAAAGTGAGCTTGCTAAAAACACAATTAAAGCTATTTTGTTCATATTTTCTCCTATTTTTATAATTTGATTACATTAAAACTACTTGGTTTTAATTTTTCTAATTTGATAATTCCTAAATTTTTATAGTGTAATCTCTCTCCTTTTTTTAAATTATATTTTTTACCGCCTACTCCAACTTCAATTTCTCCTGAAACACAATCAACAAAACCATTATTAACATCTCCACTAAATCTAGTTCCACGAATGCCAATGGTCGCTGTATTTGCTTGGAAAGTAAAGTTTTGTCTAGCTAGCTTAGAAATCTCTCCACTTACTAAATCGTAGCTTCCTTTTTTAGCTTTCAAATTCACTTTAGAATTTGCCCCATTAATTAAATATTTATTTATTTGTAAAGTTGAGTTTTTACCTAAAGTAAGAGTAGTGTTATCTATAAATCTTATTTGAACTTTTGCATTATTTTTAGTAAGAATAATATCGTTTTCTAATAGCTCATAATTTTTATGATTTACATTAATTGTTGATTGATTTCTTAAAACCTCAACATCTCCTACATAATTTACAATACTTCCAACATTAGCAACTAATGAAATTGAAAAAAACACCAATAAAAGCAAAATACGCATAATAAGTCCTTATTGAAAAATTAATCTATGATTTTATGAAATTAACATTAATTGAAAATTAAATATAAGAAAAACAAATTTTATTTTTAAAATAATAAAATTATAAATAATTCATCACAATAATTTTTATCTTATTGTGATGAAAGAAGATTAGAAGTTATATCTATATACTAGGTTAAAGCTATAATCTATGTTTAGATTACCTCCGAATGTTTTTTCAAATTCTAAGCCTATATTTGAACGATTATTTAGCTTATAAGAGCTTGATAAATTAACAAATGCTCTTGAATCTCTTTTACCATTATTAATACTTATAGTATCTAAATCTTTTATAGTTTTCTTAGAATTATTTACTAAATCACTAGCAAGTCCAACTCCTGCTCTAAGTGATAAATCATTTTTATGAAAACCTGTAAAAATAGCTGCTTTTAAATTAAGTGGGATAAAAGAATCTGATTGTAAATATAATTTTTTATCATTACTTGATAATTCTTGCTTACTTACATAACCTGTTATTAATTCAATTTGTGGTTCTAAATAAAAATTATTAAAATCTTTTCTATATCCAATCTCAGCACTAGCTAAAAAAGTATAAGAATTATTTGGTTTTAAAGAATTTGTAACTTCGTTTTGATTTTTAACATATAAATTAAAATCATTTTTATAATTTATATATTTTGCTATTACATCAAAATATAATCCATTATCATATATAGTGCTAGAGTATGCTCCAAAACCATAACCTTTTATACTGCCATCTAAATTATCACTTAAACTATATTTACTAGCATTAAAAATAAGCCCTGTGTAATTTACATAATTATTGCCTTGATTTAATTTATCAGCACCTAATTGCATTTCATAAAACTTAGTCTTATTTGCGTGTTCGTAAGAGCTTTGACCTGTATAAGCTCTAAACCAAATTCCAGCATTTGCATCTGTGTTATTTCTTAATTCCCCCATTCTTTTTTGCAAGTTATTCCATTCTAATACATAGCTAAAAAATACTTGATTTAACGAGCTATCAATCATTTGTGTAACTTCTTTATTTTCTTGAACGAAGAAATAATCTTTAACACTAGGCTTATTTAAATCATCGTTAGGTTTAGGTTCTGGCTTTGTTTCTGGCTTTGTTTCTGGCACAATAGGAGTTGTATTTTCAATTTCTTCTTTATTTACCTTTACTAAATACCAATTAGCTTTGCCATTTTCATTAACAAACTCAACATTAGGTGTATAAATACTGATATTTTCTTTATAATCAAGTGCTTTTAAATAATCATTATTAATAGTATTATTAGTATTTACAAGACTTGCTAATAAAAACTTATTAGCATTAGCTAAATCAGGTTTAATCATAAAAGTATTTTGCCCACCTAGTGTGCTTATACTTGATATTAGAGTATTGTTTAAACTAAACATAAAATTAGTCTTGCTAGCATTTAAATTAGCTACATTTATATTTGCATCAATATTTGCATTATTTAGCTTTAAAATAGAATTATTATCTTCTGTGATTATAGAACCACTAAAATTAGAATTATTCATAATGCTAAGAGTTGAATTATTTTTTAATTTCACATTTGCAGTCACTTCAATATCTTTTGCAATTGAATTAAATTCATTAGCAAAAGAAGTAAATACTAAAGAGCTATTTATATGATTTGCATCGTATTTATCAAGATAAATCAAATTCTCTCCTATGCTAAGATTTGATTTATCTAAAGTAATATTATCTGATGTTAAATTGCTATGTTTTAATATTTTAAAGGTTGAATTACTTAGATTTATATTATTTATTTTACTTGTTCTATTTTCGTATTCATCTTGAGTATTTGTATTAGGAGCAGTATTTACACCTAAAGAATTAGCTAAAGATTGATTTAGAAAATAAGAATGCTCTAAAGGATGACCTTGTAATATCGTAGTTCCACCATTTACACTTAATTCATCAGCTTTTATTTCTCCATCAAATACAAAAGTCTTAGAATTATTCAGTTTTAAATCAATATTATCACTAATTTGTCCGTGATAAACACCTATATCATTAGTGTTATTTATACTTAGAGTTGATTTTTTAGAATTTGAATTAATAATCTTAGTTCTAAAATCATTTGCTTGAATTTTATCAAAACTTAAATCAACTCCATTTAAATCCAAATATCCACCATTAAAAACTAAATTAGCATTATTAATTTGATTTGCATTAGTGATTTTTAGCCCTGCATTGTTTAGAAGATAAATTGAACTAAACGCTTTATTACTTGTATTTAAAATCGTTAGCCCTTCGCCACTTCTTAATCCACCTGCACTTTCTTTGCTAATTTCTAGCGTTCCTTTTCCCATTTTATGCAAATTATCATTAGCTGCTGTTTTTGCATTAAATTTAAGTGTCTTACCATCATCTATCACAACTCCACCCAATAAAACTTCTTCGCCATTTAAAGTAGAATTATCTTTAAAATAAAACACACTTGAGCCAAAATTTTCATTCTTATCTAGAGCAATACTTGCAGCTTTACTAAATACTAAATCTTTATTATTAGCACCATATTTATCTTTTATATTTTGATTAATTGTATTTGAATTGTAAGAATTACCACTTAAAGTAGCAGTAAAATCATTCTTAAAATCATTAATTATAAAACTATTTATAAGAGCATATTTTGTATAAGAGCAAGTTGTATTATCATCACCACAATCACTTCTACTAACTACTCCTACCACTAACCATTCTTTTTTCAAGTTATCCCATACATAAATAGCACTTCCACTATCTCCTGGAGCTGAAGTATTTGAAAAATCAAGCCTTACATCTTTATAATAATCCTTTGCACTTAAATGCAAATATCCTGTTTCTATTTTGCTTTTATCTTCATCTACATATAAAATTCCACCGGTTAAAAACTCTGAAGGATTAGCTACTTTTTTAGGAAAAATATTTGTATTAATATTACCAATTTTTTGAATTCCACTACCAGTTCTTGCATATACGCTAAATCTTTCTGGATTATTTAAAATTTCACCTTTTCCTATATTATTATCATCTTTTTCACCGCTTGTTTTAATATATTCTTTATAAGCATCAATATCCCACTTACTAGAACTATTTTTATTAAAATACTTATCTTGATAAATTACGGTTTGGTCGTTTTTTAAATTTTCACTAACATTTGTGTTTTTAAAATAAAATTCTTTATCAATTAGCTTTGCACTTTCATTGATATTTAATTTACTCATTTTAATTACAGCAAAATCTTTTAAGTCATCAACTTGAACTAATTCACTACAAGAGTTATTCCATTTAAGATAATCTTTAAAATTTGTATCACTTGCTACTACTTTTGATTTTACTAAGCCAAATTCATATTCTTTATCTTTTTGTATTAAATCTTTTCTATATGTAGGACTAATCATATGAGCTGCAGTGATTGCAAAAGAGCCACCTATATTAGTAAGCTCACCCATCAAATCTCCTGTAGTATTTGCTGCATTAAAACTTGGCATAGGAACTTTAAAATCAATAGTTTTTCCATAAATATCTGTAACTTCTATATTATTACCTACTTTAAATTTACCTTTATTATTTCCAAAATCTAAATAATCTTGATAAGCAAAATTAGGATTTACAACACCTGCAAATAAATTAACACTAAGTAAAATGGCACTATATTTCATAGTGGCTCCTTATATTAAAATTATGTTTTATAATAATATCAATATACTTTAAATTCTCTTTAAAGAATAATTTTTATTAAAGGAAAAAATATGAAATTATTAAGCATAGCTTTAGAAAATTCTGCAAATTCTCATCTAAAACATATATTAAAAAAATTAGATAATATAGAATTATACGGGATTTATGATATTAATTTAACAAATGAAATTCCTATTTTAAATTCTAATAATTATTGTGATTTTACAGAATTTAATGCTATGGGTTTTGTGCAGATTTTGCCACTTATTTTAAAAGCAAAAAAAGCTATAAAAGATTTGGTTCAAATAGCACTTAATGACAAAATTGAAAAGATTTTATTAATTGATTCTCCTGCTTTTAATATACCATTTGCAAAAGCCTTAAGAAAAGCAGGTTTTAAAGGCAAAATTATTTATTTTATCTTGCCACAAGTTTGGGCTTGGAAAAAAGGTAGGATTAAGGTAGTTGAGAGTTTATGTGATGAATTAGTTGGGATTTTGCCTTTTGAAAATCAGTATTTTAAAAAATCTCATTATTTTGGAAATCCAAGTAATGAAGCGCTGAAAGATTATTTTAAAGAAAACTCAAATTCTAAAAAATTAATAGCCTTTTTACCAGGTTCAAGAAAAAGCGAAATCAAATCTTTAATGCCGATTTTTAGGAATTTAAAACAAGATTTTAAAGACTATGAATGCGTAGTTTGTGTGCCAAATTTTTTAAAAGATAGATTAGATTTATATGGGGATTTAAGCGGCTTTACTATCTCATATGATACTAAGGCTACTTTAAAAGAATGCGAGTTTGCTTATATTTGTAGCGGGACTGCAAGTCTTGAAGCAGGGCTTATTGGAAATGCTTTTTGTTTATGTTATAAGGCTAAAATGATTGATTATTTCATAGCAAAAACTTTAGTAAAAATCAAATTTATTGGACTTTGTAATATTATTTTTGATAAGCTTAATTTGGGCGAATTTCATAAAGAATTCATTCAAAATTTAGATAAAACAGAGTTATTAAAAGCATTTGAAAATGCGAATAAAGATGAATTTTTAGAAAAATCAAAAAAATTAAGAGAATTAACTAAAGGTGAAATAGCAAATAATTTAGCAAAATTAATCAAGGAGTAATAGTATGGAAATGATGACACAAAAAGGATATGAAAAATTATTTAAAGAATTAGAGCATTTAAAGGTAGTTGAGCGTCCTAATGTGGTAAAAGAAATTGATATTGCAAGATCTCACGGAGATTTAAAAGAAAACGCTGAATATCACGCAGCAAGAGAAAAACAAAGCTTTTTAGAAGGCAAAATAGCAGAACTTAGCGAAATCTTAGCAAATGCTAAAATAGTAAATCCAGCAGAATTTAATCACGATAAAGTAAGATTTGGTAGCACGGTTTTGATAATGGATTTAAATACAGAAGAAGAAAAAACATTTAGCATAGTAGGAAATAGTGAAAGCGATTTAGATAAAGGCTATATTAGTATAAACTCACCTATAGCAAAAGCTATGATAGGTAAAGTTGAAGGCGATGAGTTTAATGTAGTATTACCTAAAGGTAAAGCTAGTTATGAAATACTTGAAATTTATTATAAAGAGCTTGATATTTAATGCTTGTATTAAAAGAAGGAGCAGTTTTTATAGCCGATGTGCATTATGATAGCACTAGGCTTGATTTTGTAGATTTTATAGATTTTTTAAAAAAGACTAATCCACCACAAGTAATACTTCTAGGAGATATTTTTAATCTTTTAATAGGTGGAATTTCAAGTTGTAAAAACGATAATTTAGATATTATAAAAGCATTAGATGATTTAGCTTTAAAAATAGAAATTATTTATTTTGAAGGAAATCATGATTTTAATTTAACTAAGCTTTTTAACAATGTAAAAATAATTAAAAATCAACCAATTTTAGCGACTTATAACGATAAGATTTTTGCTATATCTCACGGAGATATATTCTTGCCAATCATCACTCAAATAGCTTTAAGATTTTTAAGATTTAGCTTTGTAATTTTTATATTAAATTTATTAAATATTTTAAGTTTTGATAAAATTTATCAAAAGATTTGCAATCAACAAAAGGTAAAAAAGCTATATAAAAAATTAGATTTTTTTAAAAAATTAATGGAATTTAGAATTAAAAAATATAAAAGTTTTTTTATAAAAAAAGGCGTAAATATTGATTATATAATAGAAGGGCACTTTCATCAAGGAGATGAATATTGCTTAAAAAATATAAAATACAAGAATTTAGAAGCTTTTGCAAACGACCGAAGTTTTTTTATACTAGAATATGGCTTTATAAAAAAATATAACTTACCCAGAAAGGAGTAAATATGGCAGAAGATAAAGTCTTAAAGGCTGATTCTAATGAAATGGAACTTGTAGATTTTCGTATCTATAAACAAGGACAACATAAAGTCTATGAAGGAATTTATGGAGTTAATGTTGCTAAAGTTAAAGAAATCATAAAAATACCTGCACTTACAGAATTACCAGGTGTTCCTGAATATATTGAAGGAGTATTTGATTTAAGAGGAGTTGTAATTCCTGTAATAAATTTAGCTAAATGGATGAATATAATTGAGCCAAAAGATATGGTATTAAAACCTAGAATTATTATTGCTGAATTTTCAAATATTATGATAGGTTTTATAGTTCATGAAGCAAAAAGAATTAGAAGAATTAATGCAAGTGATATTAGAGGTTCTGATTTTTCAACAAATACAGGCGGATTTGATAAAAGTCAAATAACAGGAATTGCTAAGATTGAAAATGATGAAGTTTTATTAATCTTAGATCTTGAAAGAATTGTTGAAGAGCTTGGAATTTACTCTCCAAAAATTGATATAGAAGAAAAAGAAATCAAAAAAATGACAGGAACAGCAGTTGTATTAGATGATAGCTCAACTGCTAGAAAATTAGTTCGCGATGCACTTGATAAAATGGGCTTTAAAGTAATTGAAGCAAAAGATGGTGTAGATGGACTTAATAAAATGAATGAACTTTATGAAGCATACAAAGGCGATATTGCTAATCAAGTAAAAGTTATTATTAGTGATGTTGAAATGCCACAAATGGACGGATTTCACTTCGCTTCAAGAGTTAGAGAAGATATTAGATTTAAAGGTATTCCAATTATCTTCAACTCATCTTTAAGCAACGAATTTTCAACTCTGAAGAGTAAAGATGTAGGTGGAGATGCCTTTTTAACCAAATTTGATGCTAATGTATTTTACAAAGAAGTATCAAGAGTAATTGAATCATATATTAATAAGTAAGGAGCGTAAATATGGAAGATATGCAAGAGATATTAGAAGACTTCTTAGTAGAAGCTTTTGAATTAATTGAACAAATAGATCACGATTTAGTTGAGCTTGAGAGTAATCCTGAAGATTTAGAATTACTAAACCGCATTTTCCGTGTTGCTCACACAGTTAAAGGAAGTTCAAGCTTTTTAAACTTTGATGTTTTAACAAAACTAACTCATCATATGGAAGATGTTTTAAACAAAGCTCGTCACGGCGAATTACTAATAACTCCTGATATTATGGATGTTGTGCTTGAATCAATTGATATGATGAAAGACTTATTACATTGTATTAAAGATAATGGCAATGATACAGCAATAAATATGGATATTAGCTCAATTTGTAGCCGTCTAACTGCAATTAGCGAGGGTAAAATTTTAAGCGAAGTTAAGGCTGAGCCAAAAAGTTTAAATGAAAAAATTGAAGAATTAATTGAAAAAGATTCAAATAGTAATGAAGAAGAAGTAGATGTAAATTCTTTAAGTGCTGATGAAGTAGAAGCTGAAATTGAAAGATTATTAAAACAAAGAAAAGCTGAAGATAAAGCAAGAAGAGAAGAGAAAAAACAACAAGAAGCAGTGGTAGAGACTAAAAAAGTTGAAAAAGTAGTTGAAACACCTGTTGAAAAGCCGGTAGAAAAAATCTCTGAAAGAGCTAGTGAAAAACAAGATGCAAGAGAAGCTAGAAATGCGAAACAAGCACCTGTAGCTGCTGATAAAGGCAACTCATCAAATATGGAGCAAACTATTAGGGTTGAAGTAAAAAGACTTGATAACCTAATGAACTTAATAGGCGAACTTGTATTGGGTAAAAATAGACTTTTAAAAATTTATGATGATGTTGAAGAAAGATATGAAGGCGAAAAATTCATAGAAGAATTAAATCAAGTTGTAAATCAATTAAGCGTAGTAACAACTGATATTCAATTAGCTGTAATGAAAACAAGAATGCAACCAATTGCAAAAGTATTTAACAAATTCCCAAGGGTTGTTAGAGATTTAAGCCGTGATTTAGGAAAACAAATTGAGCTTGAACTTGAAGGTGAAGAAACAGAACTTGATAAATCAATCGTAGAAGAAATAGGCGATCCTATTATGCATATGATTAGAAATTCTTGCGATCACGGAGTTGAATCAGCAGAAGATAGAATTGCAGCAGGCAAACCAGAAAGAGGAACGGTTCAGCTAAAAGCATACAATGAAGGAAATCACATAGTAATTGAAATAGCTGATGATGGTAAAGGACTTAATGCTGAAGTATTAAAAACTAAAGGTATTGAAAAAGGAATTATTAGCGAAAGAGAAGCTGATAATATGAGCGATAAAGAAGCTTATGGTCTTATATTTAAACCAGGATTTTCAACTGCTAAACAAGTAACAAATGTAAGTGGTCGTGGTGTTGGAATGGATGTTGTTAAAACAAACATTGATAAGCTAAATGGTATTATTGAAGTAGATAGCGAGTTAGGAAAAGGAACGGTTATAAAACTAAAAATCCCATTAACACTAGCTATCATTCAATCACTACTTGTAAAAACTCAAGAAGAATTCTATGCAATTCCACTTGCTAGTGTTCTTGAAACGGTAAGAGTTGCTATTGATGATATTTATACAATTGAAGGCAAAAATGTTTTAAGACTTAGAGATGAAGTTTTATCACTTGTAAGACTTAGTGATTTATTTGGAGTAAAACAAGTACTTGAAAATAGCGAACAAGCTTATGTAGTTGTTGTCGGTGCAGCAGCTTCTAAACTTGGAATTATAGTAGATACTTTAATAGGTCAAGAAGAAGTTGTAATTAAATCTATGGGATATTATTTACAAAATATCACAGGAATTGCAGGCTCGACCATTCGTGGAGATGGTAATGTTACATTAATAGTTGATGTTGGTGCAATGATGGATATGGCAAAAGATGTTAAAGTAGATATTAAAGCAAGTAGCGAAAGTGGTGCTAAAGTTTCAAAAGAAAAACCAAGTGATTATGTAGTTTTAGCTGTTGATGATTCTCAAATTGATAGAGGAATTATGAAAAAAGCATTAGAACCACTTGGAATTAAAGTAATTGAAGCAAGCAATGGTGTAGAAGCTTTAAATATAGTAAAAAGCGGCGAACATTCAATAGATGGAATGCTAATTGATATTGAAATGCCAAGAATGGATGGTTACACACTAGCAGCAGAAATTAGAAAATATGCAAAATATAGAAATCTACCACTAATTGCTGTTACAAGTAGAACTAGCAAGAGTGATAGATTAAGAGGCGTAGAAGTAGGAATGACTGAGTATATTACAAAGCCTTATTCTTATGAATATTTAGAAAATGTAGTAAGAAAGAATTTAAAATTAGGATAATGTAATGGAAAGATTAAATCAAGTTTTAAATAGACAACAAGAACAAGTTAAAGGTGCTTCTGGTAGAGATGTAAAAGAAGAACAAATTAGACAATTAGTAGGATTTATGATTGATGAAGAAGAGTATGCAATTCCAATTCTAAGCATACAAGAAATCATAAAGCCTATTGAATACACTAGAGTTCCTAGCGTTCCTGATTATGTATTAGGAGTATTCAATATGCGTGGTAATGTAATTCCATTAATTGACCTTGCAAAGCGTTTTGGCTTGGGTAGTTCAAAACATACTCAACATACAAGATATATAGTTTTAAAGGGTGAAGAAGGAAATATCGGTTTTGTTATTGATAAATTAACAGAAGCTATCAAAATTAAAGAAAGTAATATTGACCAACCACCTGAAACTTTACTTAAAGAAAAAGGTATGATTGATGGAATTGGCAAGCAAGAAAATAGTATTTTAACTATATTAAAAGTTGAAGCTTTAATGAAAAGGGATTTTTAATGAGTGGATATAGCATTTGGTGTGATTTTATTGAAAATAGTTTTTTAGATAATGAATTTTTACAAATGCTAGCTAGTGGCACTATAAATGGTGCTACTAGTAATCCTAGTATATTTAAAAATGCAATTACTACTTCAGCATATTATAAAGAAAGAATTAAGCAATTAAATATAAAAAATAAAGAAGAATTATTTTTAACTCTAGCTTTAGAAGACATTAAAAAAGCAGCTATTAAAATGAGCTATTTATATGCAAAAGATAACAATAATGGTTTTATTAGTTTTGAAATAAATCCACTAAATAGCAATAATGCAGGTCTTAGTATTGCAGAAGGTTTGAAAATTGCTAATTTGATAAATATGCCAAATTTAATGATAAAAGTGCCGGCAACTAATGCAGGATATGAAGTTATGAATACATTGGCAAGTTATGGAATTAGCATAAATGCTACACTGATTTTTTCTTACGAACAAGCAAAAAAATGTAATGATGCAATAGCACAAGGTATGAAAAAATATAAAGCAAAAAATCCTAATGGAATAATTAATAAAGGTGTAGTTAGCATTTTTGTAAGCAGAGTTGATAGCTTATTAAATAATAGATTTAGCGTTAAAAACAAAATAGGAATTCAAAACGCAATTTATTCAGCATCTAAAGTAGATAATGAAAATATAAGAGCTTTATTTGCAAGTACAGGAACAAAAAGTAATGATTTAAGTAAAGATTATTATTTAAAAGAACTAGAATTTAATAACACTATAAATACAGCTCCAATTAATGCTATAAATGCCTATAAACCTAGTAAAACTATAAAGAATTTAAATCAAGAAATAATTTCAAATTCAAAAGATTTTATATTCTCAACTATAAACGAAATTGAGTATAATGCCGCTTGCAAAAAACTTTTAGAAGATGGATTAATCCAATTTGAAAAAGCATATATAGATATTTTAGAAAGTCTTTAAAGGTTATTAATGGAAATAGATTTAGAAAATATTCGTTGGGAATTAAGAGATAATTTAGATGGTTGGTTAAATACCTTAATTGAAGTTGGTGGAAGTGATTTACACCTTAGCTCAAACCTAAATCCAAAAGGTAGAGTAAATGGAGAAATTAGCGAAATAGCACCTGATATTATATCAAGAGAAGATATGTTAGATTTATGTAAAGCCCTAACAAGGGGAGATTTTACAAGATTTGTAGATAATAAAAATATAGACTTCTCTTATGAGCCTAAAAATAAAGATAAATTTAAATACAAAGGCTCTTTTCGTGTGAATTTATTTTTTACAATGAATGGACCTAGTGCTGTTTTTAGAACAATCCCTGATACTATGCCAAGTTTTGAAGCATTAAAACTGCCAGAAGTTATTAAAGATATAACAACAACAGAAACAAGGGGATTAATATTAGTTACTGGACCAACTGGTAGTGGTAAAACGACTACACTTGCTTCAATCATTGAATATATCAATCAAAACTACCATAGACATATTATCACTATTGAAGACCCAATTGAATTTAAATATAAACCTGCAAAATCAATAGTAAATCAAAGAGCTATAGGACAAGATGCTTTAAGCTTTCAAGATGCACTAAGAGCAGCTTTAAGGGAAGACCCTGATATTATTCTAGTAGGTGAGATGAGAGATTTAGAAACCATTGAAGTAGCAATGCACGCAGCAGAAACAGGACACTTAGTTTTAAGCACACTTCACACAATTAATGCACAAGAAACATTAAATAGGGTTTTAGGAATGTTCCCTAAAGAAGAGCAAAACAGAATTAGAAGTTCATTTTCTGGAGTATTAAAGGCTGTTATTTCTCAAAGATTATGTAAAACCACAGATGGAAAAAGAACAGCTGCTATTGAAGTTTTAAGAGGAAATGAGCGTATAAAAAGACTTATTTTAGAAGGTAGAGAAAACTCAATAGGCGATGTATTAAAAGAAGGCACAATGAAAATGCAAAGTTTTGACCAACATTTGCTAATGCTATATAAATCAGGAAGAATTACAGAAGAAGAAGCGTATGATAAAGCAAGTAATGCAAATGACTTGAAAGTATTAATTGATGGTTATAAATTTGGAGAAGCAAAAAAATCATCATCTAATGTAAGCACTGGTTTTCAATTTAAACTTGCTTCTCAAGAAGAATAATATTTTTATTAAACTTTTTATAGTATTATTCACACTTATTTTTTTTGAAAGGACATTTTATGTTAGAAGGACAAATTAGACAGAGTATTGGTAGAAAGTCAGCTAAAGCTGCTAGACAAGATGGTATGCTAATTGCTAATATCTATGGCAAAGGCGTTGAAAATATCCATGCGGTATTTAAAACAAACGAATTTATTAAAGAAGTTCGTAAAAAAGACGGATTAATTTTCCCTGTTAGTGTTGATGGTAAAACTTATGAAGTTGTAATTGTTGATTA
The DNA here is from genome assembly GCF_020138145.1 of Campylobacter sp. RM9334. NCBI lineage: Bacteria > Pseudomonadati > Campylobacterota > Epsilonproteobacteria > Campylobacterales > Campylobacteraceae > Campylobacter > Campylobacter sp. RM9334. The sequence continues at coordinate 49,829 of NZ_JACGAX010000003.1, read as the reverse complement.
TCAACACCATCCTGTAACTAGCGAAATTAAACACGTTGATTTAAAAATAGCACTAAAAGGTGTTGAGAGCTTTTATATGGTTCCTGTAAAAGTTGTAGGAACTGCAAAAGGTCTTAAAAATAAAGGTGTATTAATTCAATCAAAACGCCGCTTAAAAGTAAAATGTAAAGCAGAAAATTTACCTAATTTCTTTGAATTAGATGTAACTGATTTAGATGTTGGTGATGCTTTATTAGTAAGAGATATTAAAGTTGCTGATAATGTAAAAATTATTGACGCTGGTCGTGTAGCTGTTGTTGGAGTTGAAAAAGCTAGATGATTTTAGTAGTAGGCTTAGGAAATCCTGGCGAGAAATATGCAAATACTCGCCACAACCTAGGCTTTATGTTAATTGATAAATTACTTAACTCTTCTTACACTAAACAAAATTTAAACTGCAATGGAGAACTTTATAAAAAACAAAATATATTACTACTTAAACCACTAACCTATATGAATAATTCAGGGGAAAGTGTAAAGAAAGTCGTAGATTTTTATAAACCAGAAAGAATAATTGTATGCCACGATGAAATGGATATAAATTTTTCTAAGCTAAAAATTAAAAAAGGTGGTAGTTCTGGTGGTCATAATGGATTAAAATCCATAGATAACTTTATAGGTAATGATTATGAAAGAATTAGATTAGGAATTGGAAAACCTGATTTAAAATATGAAGTTATTAATTATGTTCTTGACAATTTTAATGAAGATGAAAAAAAAGAATTAGAAAACTTCTTAAATTATTCAAAAGACGCTTTAGAATATCTTTTAGACAATGATATATTAAAGACTCAAAATAAATTTCATAATTAAACACTTTCAAATAATTAATAAAATCATTATTCTTAAATAATTAATAATACAAATATGTATTTAAATAGCCTAATATTTTAGTTATTGTAGTTTTGCCAAACTCATAAATAAATTACAATTTATAATAATCGTGATATAGACTTAAAATAAATCATACTTAAAACCTATTTAAAATGTTTATTTAAAAACAAAATTTTTCAAAATAAGATAAATTAAATTACAAATATAAAATTATTTATCAATGAATTCCATTGAAAAAATACTCATTAAATATTTATAAATGTTTAAAAAGTTAATTTTATGAATTTAAAAATATACTTATATGATTAAATCACAACAATAGAATTTATAAAAAACTTAACATATTCAAAATCTACATATATTTCTAAAAATATAAAAGTAAAAAATTAACAAATTCTCTAATTTGAACTATTTATAAAACACTTAGAAAATAATTAATTTAGCTAATTGATTATATCTAATAAGTTACTTTAATAACCTATAATCGCGACATTTTTTTAAAAAAAGGATTAAAGTGGCAGAGATAAAACTACAAGGACATACACTAAAATCATTTGACTTAAAAACAAAACCAATTATGCAAGAATACTTAAAGGATTTTGATGTTAATGTCAGTGATTATTCATTTTGTGCGAACTATATTTGGCTTTCTAAAGCTAGTGGATTTTATTCAATAATCAATAATACATTTTGCTTATTTGTTATGAATGGTGGAGAATTATCTATGTTATTACCACCACTAGGAAAACCTCAAGATTGTTATGATAGCATACCAGAATGCTTTAAGATTATGAATGAAAACAATACTTCTACATATTACTCTAAAATTGAATATGTTTGTGATAACTTCTTAGAAGGATTTATTACCCATACAAATGAAGGTGAAGTTATGTTTAGCTCACTAGATAATTATATAATAGAAAAAAAATTAGCAGATTATATATATGTAAGCGATGATTTAATAGAGCTTAGGGGTAATGCTTATCACACTAAAAGAACCGAAATTAATAAATTTAAAAGAGTATATCCAAATTATTTTTTACAGACATTAGATTGTAAAAAACATAGCGATGATATAAAAATGCTTTTTGATAAATGGGTAAGCGATAGGATTAAATATGTTCCTAAAGCTGAAGTAGATGCGTTTTTAGATGGAATTTATCAAGAAAGATTAGCGATTAAAAAATGCTTACAAGATTACGAGACATTAGGACTAGATGGCTTAGTAATTTATATTGATGATGAATTAAAAGGCTTTACAATAGGCGAAAAAATATGTAGCGATACAGCAAGTGTATTGATTGAAAAAACTGATTTTGAAACTTTAGGTTGTGCTCAATTTATATTTAGAGAGTTTTCAAAAGTTTTAAAAGAAAAATATGATTGTAAATACATAAATGTAGGAGATGATATGGGCTTTGAAAACCTAAAAAAAGTTAAAATGTCATATCGTCCAGAAAAAATCATACCAAAATACACAATATATCAAAAACTATGATTATAAAAGCTACTAAAACTCATTTAAAAGACCTTTTGCTAATTGAAGAAGAATGTTTTAAAAATGATTGTTTTAAGTTAAGTAAAAATAATTTCTTATATCACATAAAAAAAGAAAATATATTTATTTTTTTATGTGATAAAAAAGTAGCTGGATATATTATGAAGCTTACTTATAAAAATAGTATTAGAATATATTCTTTAGCGATAAAAGATGAATTTAAGGGTTTAAAAATAGGCACAAAATTATGCGAAGAACTAATTAATAATGCTAAAGTATTAAATAAAGAAAAGATATTTTTAGAAGTAAGAGTAAGCAATATAAATGCTATTAATTTATATAAAAAACTTCAATTTAAAGAAGAAAAAATCTTAAAAAATTATTATAGCAATGAAGATGGTATTAAAATGACGCTTATATTAAAGCCTAAAAATTAGGCTTTAAGTTTATTTTCTAATATGAGCATTTCCTATGATTTGATATTTTGTAGTTGTTAATTCATTTAATCCCATAGGACCTCTTGCGTGAAGTTTTTGAGTGCTTATTCCTATTTCAGCCGCATAGCCAAATTCCGCACCATCGCTAAATCTAGTGCTAGCATTTACATATAAAACTGCTGAATCAATCTCATCTAAGAACTTATTAATATTAGTATAATCTTGAGAAATTATCGCTTCTGAATGATTTGTGCTGTATTTTTGAATGTGAAGTATAGCTTCATTAATATCATCTACTATTTTAATAGCTAGTATTAAATCTTCAAATTCTTCTTCCCAATCACTCTCGTTTGCCTTTTTATAATTTTTTAAAAATTTCTCACACTTAGTGCAAACTCTAAGTTCTACATTAGGCATTTTGCTTTCTAATAAAGGCAAAATCTCACTAGCTATATTTTTATTAATGAGTAAAGTCTCTACACTATTACACACACCTGGTCTTTGAGTTTTAGCATTATTTATAATATTTATAGCATCATCTATTTTCGCATTATAATCAACATAAATATGGCAATTCCCTACTCCTGTTTGAATACAAGGAATTAGGCTATTATTTTTAACTTCATTAATCAAACTAGCACTACCCCTTGGAATTACCACATCTATATAATCATTCGCCCTTAAAAGCTCTTTTACTAAATCCCTGTTAGTATCACTTACAATCTGAACGAAATTCTCATCTAAATCAAACCTTTTTAATACCTTTTGAAAAATTGAAACTAAAAATAAATTAGTATTTAAAGCTTCCTTTCCACCCCTTAAAATCACTACATTAGAACTCTTAAAACATAGTGCAAAAGCATCTACGCAAACATTAGGACGAGATTCAAAAATAATAGCAACTACTCCTAAAGGCACCTTAATTTGCTGCATTTTTAGACCATTTTCTAAAGTCTTTCCAAATACCACCCTACCCACTACATCATCAAGTAAAGCGACATTTCTTAAAGTGCTTATCATATTATTTATTCTATTTTCATTAAGTCTTAATCTATCTACAAAAGCACTTTTTAGATTTGAATTATCATTAATATCTTTAAGGTTTGCTTTTAATAAACCATCAATATTTGCAAGTATTTCATCAGCACAAGAATTTAAAACTTCTTTTTTAATACTTGAATTAAGCTTAGCTAATTTAGTCTTTGCATTTTTTGCATTCTTGCATAAAATATCAATCATTTTTACTCCTTATCAAAAATAGTTCCTATATCAGCACCACTAATTAACTCGCTAATATTCATAGGATTAGAGCCGTTTAAAATAGCCATTCTTACACCATTTTTAGCACAATTACTTGCAGCTTGTAATTTTGTCTTCATACCACCTATACTAAACTCACTACCTTTATCTCCGCCCATTTGCATAATCTCATCTGTGATTTTTTCTACATAAGAAATTCTTTTTGCATTAGGATTGTTCTTAGGATTTGCTGTATAAAATGCGTCTATATCACTTAAGATTATTAACAAATCAGCCTTGATTAGACAAGCAACACTAGCTGAAAGGCTATCATTATCACTAAATTCAATCTCATAAGTTGAAATAGTATCATTAGCATTAATTATCGGGATAATTTCGTATTTTAATAAAGTATTTAAAGTGTTTTCAGTATTTTGTTTTCTTTGCTCTATTTCAAAATCATCTTTAGTTAGTAAAACTTGTGCTACAAATGAACTAAAATTAGCAAATGCGTTTTGATAAATATGCATAAGCTCTGCTTGACCTATTGCTGCTGCTGCTTGTTTTTCCATAGTAATTGTAGGTCTTTGCTTAAAGCCAAGTTTTTTTGAACCAACCCCAATCGCACCTGAAGTAACCAATACAACTTCTTTTCCTTGATTTTTCAAATCAGCTAAAACCCAAGCTAACTTATTAATTAATCCTAAGTTTAAATTACCATTTTCATAAGTTAGAGTTGAAGTGCCAACTTTGATTACAATTCTTTTGCTATCTTTTAAATTAATTTTTAAATTCTCATTCATATTTTCCCCTTATTTAGAAGAATATTAAATACTTTAAATTAATGCTTAAATATAAAAATTACAAATGAGAATTTAAAATGATTAGAATATAAAATAATAATATTTTACCCCTAATATTAGGGGTAAATTTTAGTAAAATATTATATGAACTTTTTGACTTCCATGAACTCCAAAAACGGTTACAAGCTCAATATCAGATGTTCTACTAGGACCTGCAATATATAAAATATTAGTAGGTAAAATCTCATTTTCAGCTTTTATTCTAGCAAGACCACTAGCAAGTGAAGGCTCAATTTTTGTTTTATCAAGTAGCATAATGCAAAGCATTGGAGCAAGGCTTAGCATTCTTGGTTGATTTGCACTTGATTTTATACAAGCAACCCCATGTGAGCTAATAGCAAATTCTACATCAATTACTGAAAAATCACTATGAAAAACTTCACTTCTTAATTCTTCTACGCTTTTATCAAAACAAACTTTTTTACTTGCATTTATTTTTTCTACATCAGCACTTAGGCTTTTTGGATAAATTAAAGATGAATATCCATAAGAGCTTGTGATTTTGTTTATTTCATCATAAACATTGTCTAAGCCACTAACTTCATGAACTTCAAATTTGTTTTCACTCATTTTAGTTTTAGTTTCTTCTAAAGGATTATCGCTTTGTTTTATATGCACACTTGGGTCTATACTTTTATCATTTAACTCGTGTCTTACACCACATTCAATTGCATTTAAAATCTGATTTCTTGAGCGATTGCTTATCTCTTCAATTCTCTTATTCATAAGAAACTCCTTCTAAGTTTTCTAATTCTTTATAAATATTTCCTTTAAGTTCAGGTAAGTCTTTATAAGTAGCCCAATTTTTAAGCACAGGTAGGCTTGTTCCTAGACTTTGTAATAGCCAGTTAAACTTACTTGCGTTACCAATAGCAACTCTCCACATTTTTGGACTTGTAGCAATATCAGCAAACTTAGCAAATCCATAGCTTTCCATTGCACTATGCTCTAATTCATTTGCACCTAGTGGAGCATTGTCCCCAGCTTCACCTATCTTATCACGGCGTAATTTTCTAATCATACTATCAAGTGGGATTTTTACAGGGCAAACTTCAGAGCAACGACCACATAAAGAACATAAACTTAAAATATCTCCATGCTCTTTCATACCGAATAATTGCGGAGATATAACTTCTCCAATTGGCCCAGGATAAACAGCATCATAACTATGACCGCCGATTTTATCATACACAGGACAAAAGTTCATACAAGCACCACATCTAATGCAGCGTAATGCTTCATAATAATCTTCGTTACTTAAAATATTTGTTCTATGGTTGTTAAATAATATTATATGCACTTCTTTAGGACCATCTAGCTCATCAGCTTTTCTAGGGCCTGTAATAATATTGTTATACGCAGGGATAAATTGTCCTGTAGCAGATGGAGTTAATAATGTATCAGTTGTAGCTGCATCAGTAAAACTCTCTACTATTTTTTCAATTCCACAAATTGCTACATGAATAGTTGGAGCAGTTGTGCACATTCTACCATTGCCTTCGTTTTCAATCAGCCAAATAGCACCTTCACTTGAAATTGCAAAATTTACCCCGCTAATTCCCATTTGCAAACCTTCAAATTCATTTCTTAAATGAGTTCTAGCAATTGCATTTAATTTTTCAGGCTCACTTTCTTTAGCTACGCCTAATTTTTCGCTAAATAATTCTCCTATTTCATAACGATTTTTATGAATTGCAGGGACAACTATATGAACAGGAGTTTCATTACCTAATTGTAAAATCAGCTCTCCTAAATCAGTCTCAATTGCATTTAAGCCTTTGTGTTCTAAATAGTGATTTAAGCCTATTTCTTCACTAGCCATTGATTTGCCTTTTAAGACTTTACTGATTTTCTTTTCCATCATTAGCTCATAAATTATCTCACAAGCATCTTCTTTAGTATTTGCAAAATGCACTTTCATTCCATTTTTTGTAGCATTTTTTTCAAATTCTAATACCCTATCTTTTAAGGTATATAAAGCATTATTTTTAGCTTTTTGTGCTTTTGTTCTAAGCCCTTGCCAATCTTGAAATTTTGCATTTATTAGGTTTTTTCTTCTATCTTGTAAGGCGTGCATTGCAGAGCTTACATTTTCTCTCATTTGTTTATCAGCTAATTTAGTTTTAATTAATTCACTATGATTTTTCATATCTTTTCTCCTTGCATTCTAGCAGCTAAAAAGTCATATAAATGATAAGTTTTGATATCAAGACCCATTTTTGCAATAGTTCCACGAATGTTTAATAAACACCCACCATCAGCTGAAATTATAACCTTTGCTCCACTTTCAACTATATCATTTACTTTTGCAGTTGCCATAGCGTTTGAGATTTCAGGCTCTTTTACACTAAAAGTCCCACCAAATCCGCAGCATTCTTCTTCATATTTAAGCTCAACTAATTCAACATTTTTAAGACTTCTTAATAAATTTTTAGAAGCTTCAATGCTTTTTTGCACTCTTAAAGCGTGGCAATTGCTATGCCAAGTAACCTTAATAGGCTCTCCTTTATCTTCTATCTTAAATCCGATTTGTTCTAAATATTGACTAAGTTCTATTACTTTTGAGCTAAATTTTTTAATTTTTTCATAATTTGCATCGTCTTTAAAAAGCTCAACATAATCATGGCTCATCATACCACCGCAACTTCCACTAGGAATTACTACTGGCAAATCTTCACTAAATAATTCGGCATTATATAAAGCTACTTTTTTAGTATCTTTAAAATATCCTGTGTTATAACTTGGCTGACCGCAACAGGTTTGATCTTTTTTAAAAATCACTTCAACTCCAGCACTTCTTAAAAGCTTAATAGAGTTTAAAATAGTATTCTGCATAGCAGCACTTGCTAGACAGGTCGCATAAAAATATACTTTTTTTTGCATTTTTAACCCTTTTTAATAAAATGATAATTTATTATATAACTTTAAAAATATTAAAGGGTTAAAATGGTTTTTTATGCGATTATTTTTTTAAATGTGTTGATTTATTTACTTGAATTTTTATTTGGTAAATCTGTATTTATAAATAACTTTGCACTTTATTATGGAAGTGATTTTTATACATTTTTTACCTACTCGTTTTTGCACGGAGATTTTGAGCATATTTTTATGAATATGGTAATGCTTTTTATGCTATCTCAAATTCTTAGATTTTTAAATATCAAACACTTATTAATTGTATATTTTGTAGGTGCAATTATTTCATCTTTGGGGTATTATTATTTAATGATAAATATGGGATATTATAATTTCATTTTACTTGGAGCTAGTGGAGCTATTAGTGCTTTAATGGGCTATGCTGCAATTATTTTAAGACAAAATGGATTTTTAATAGCTATTGTAGTAACTAGTATAATTTCTGCTGTGATTTTTCAAAATATTGCTTGGCAGGCTCATATTTTTGGTGCTATTTTTGGCATAATCTATGCTTATGGAATTTATTTTTTAAGGAGATAGAATGAAAAATTTTTTAAAAGGTTTTAGCTTATGCTTTAGTTTATTTATATTCTTTATATTAGGATTAATATCTACTAAAATTTATGAGTATTTAATAAATAAAGATGAAATTGTTATTGAGCAAACAATAGAAGTAGAAAAAAGATTAAATTATGATTCTTATATTTCAAATCCAAAATTTACTATGACAAAACAACTTAGTATAAAAGAAAATCTAAATGAAAATGAAAAGAATGAAATAGAAGAATTGTTCTCTAAGGTATTAGAAAGAGTAAAAGAAAGTAATTTATGTGAAGGTGGAAGCTATATATTACAACCTAATATAGCCTATCAAGATGGAATGAATATTCCAAATGGTTATAAATTTGATTCTGCTTTAAGATGTGAGTTTAAAAAAGAAGAATATCAAAACTATAAGAATTTATTAAAAGATATAGATAACATACTAGCTAATAATGAGTATATTACAATTAATTCTCCTGCCTTAAATCTATCAGTTAGTAAAGAAGAAATAAGCATAATAAAACAAGAATTGTATGATGAAATATTTAAAAAAGCTATAGGTATAAAAGATAAATATTCTAATCTTACAAATAAAATTTGTGAAATAAAATCAATAAAACATTATGAAATAGCACAAAATCAAATATTAGGTGCTGATTACAAATACGATGATACACCAATAGAAAAAGATAGTAATTTTAAACTAAACGCTACTTTAGAATTAACTTGCAAATAAGGAAAAAATATGAGTGAAATTATAACTAAAGGCTTTGCAGCTTATGATGAAAGTGCTAATTTTAAGCCAATTACTTTTAAAAGAAGTGCTTTAAGAGATGATGAGATATTGATTAAAACTATGTATTGTGGGATTTGCCATAGTGATATTCACGCTGCTAAAAATGAATGGAAAGCTACAAAATATCCTATAGTTCCAGGTCATGAAGTAGTTGGCTTAGTAGTTGAAATCGGTAAAAATGTAAAAGAATTTGAAATAGGAAATTACGCAGGAATTGGTTGTTTGATTAATTCTTGTGGTGAATGTGATGCTTGTTTAAACTCAAATGAGCAATTTTGTCAAAAAGGTGCTGTTTGGACTTATAATAGTGTTGATTATTTTAATAATTCAGAAATTACTAAAGGCGGATATTCAAATTATATAAAAGTTCATAAAAACTATGCAATTAAAGTTCCTAATAATGCTCCACTAAAACTAATTGCTCCACTTTTTTGTGCAGGAATTACTACTTATTCTCCACTTAAATTCTCTAAAGTTAGTAAAGGTATGGATATAGCAATCGCAGGATTTGGGGGCTTGGGTGTAATGGCTTTTAAATACGCAAAAGCAATGGGTGCAAATGTTAGTGTAATAGCTAGAAACGATACTAAAAAAGAAGCAGCTATTAAACTTGGAGCAAGTAATTATTATAATGATATTAATAAGGTTGATAAAAAATTTGATGTAATAATTAGCACAATTCCAAGTAAATACGATGTCTTAGCGTATGCAAGAGCTTTAAAATACGGCGGAGAAATGGCAATCGTTGGCTTACCACCAATAAACGAACAAGTATCAATTAGTCTAAATGCCTTAATTAGAGTAAGTCATAAGAAAATTTATGGCTCATTAATAGGTGGCATTAAAGAAACTAAAGAAATGCTTGAATTTTCATTAAAACACTCAATTTATCCAGAAGTTAAAATTATAAAACCTAATGAAATTAATAAAGCTTATGATGATTTATTGAATAATTCAAATTCTTTTAGATATGTAATTGATTTTAATGAATAAAAATCTAATTTTAAGCCTAATATCTTTAGGCTTAATATCATTTTTAAGCGTATTAATTGAAACTTCTTTAAATGTAACTTTTGCTTATTTAATACAAACTTTTAATATTGATATTAATAAAGCTTCTTTACTTACTTCTATGTTTTTACTAGCAATCACACTTACAATGCCACTAAGCTCATATTTAGTAAATCAAATAAATACTAAAAAACTTTTTATTTTTACTAATTTATTATTTTTAATAAGCCTAATAATTTGCTCAAGCGCAGGTGAGTTTTATATTTTAGTTTTTGCTAGATTTTTACAAGGAATTGCTGCAGGTATTGCTCTACCACTTATGTTTAATATGGTAATTTTTAAAGCTAGTGAAAAATACTTCGGATTTTTGATGGGATTTTGTATATTTTTAGTAGCGACTGCACCTGGTTTTGGGCCAATTTATGGTGGATTTATTATGAAATATTTTAAGTTTAAAGATATTTTTATATTTTTAACACCTTTTTTGGTTTTTGCCTTTGTTTTAGGAATTAAAAATATTCCAAATCTTGGAACAAAATATAAATTAGACTTAAAAGAATATATATTAATTGTATTGCTAGTAATTAGTGTTGCTATAAGTATTAAATATATTTATATTTTATTTTTTAGTATTTTAATTATTTTTATGCTAAATAAAAGCAAAATTATTGCAAGTGCTAAGAATTTGCAATTTTTCTCATCTACTTTAATTGTATTTTTAATGCAGTTTTTTGCTTTAAGCTACTCATTAATACTGCCGAATTATTTAATTATGAGTAAAAATTATGATAATTTTGAAGCTAGTAAAGTAATGCTTTTAGGCTCATTAATTGCTGCTATTTTATCTCCAATAAGCGGATATTTAAGCGATAAATTTGGATCTTTTAAATTAAGTTTGCTAGGTATTTTTATCATAATAATTGCAAATATTTTATTATTAAATATTGAAGAAAAAACCTTATTAAATCTTTCAATATGTTATTTAATTTATGCTTTCGCACAAGGCTTATCTATGAGTGCTTTAATTTCTTACTCTATAAAAATTTCTAAAGATAAAACAAATGCAAATAATTATATAAATACTTTTCAACAAAGTTTTGGAAGCTATGCTGTGATGATAATATCTATAATTTTTAATAATAATTACGAAATTGGCTTTTTAAATTCTATAAAATTAATACTATTTTTAGCATTTTTACAATTAATCTTAATTTATTTTGCTTTTAGAAAAAAAATCTAGCAATGGGTTTTTAATCATTGCTAGATTTTTATTATATAAACTTATGTAAAGAATGTAAGTGATATAAAATGAGTTGAAAGCTTTATGTGCTCGTTATTTAAGCTTGATTTTTGTAAAATGTAAGTGCTTTACAAAGTGTATAAAATAAGAGTTTTTGCTTTACATTTCATAAAATGCTTTTAAAAAACCTTTACAACATACTTTACAAAATCTTTATAAAAGCCCATTAAATCGGCTTTGAAATACTTTTAAAATCTTTTTAAATAATATATGCAAAAAATATTGCGGGGACATTTGGGGGATATTTTGTCCCCCATAAATAAAATTATAGCAACATTTTAAGCCAATTTTTTATATTAATCTTGACCATTTCTAACGAATGCAGGTTCGTTAAAATCTCTAGTTTTATAATCTACTTTTATTGTTCCGCCACTTACTTTTTGCATTTCAGGTTGAACTATTTTATAGCTTAACTCTTCTTCACGCTTTTTGCTCTCTTGCTCAATTTTAGCTTTTTGTGCTCTTGTTTCATCAAAACCTGTAGCTATAATAGTAACTTCAACAGCATCAGCTGGCAAGCTAGTATCTAATACATGTCCGCAGAATACATTTAAATCTTCGTTACTAGAATTTGAAATCTCTTCCATTGTCTCAACAAGTTGGAAGAAAGGAATATTTTCACCATAGCTAAAAAATACTATCATAGCTTTAGCATCTTGTAGGTTAGTTGTATAATTTTCTAATAATGGAGAATCAATTGCATTTGCATACGCTTCTTTAATAGCATTTTCACCTTCAGCTCTTCCCATTCCCATAAGTGCTGTTCCACGATGGCTCATAACAGAAGTAACATCTGCAAAATCTATATTAGTATCAGCTTCAATTAATAACATTTTAATTATGCCGGTTACAGCATTTACTAAAACATCATTAGCAAATTTGTTAGCTTCTCTAGTATTTAAAGTTTTTGGAACTACTAATTTTAACTTATCATTTTGGATTAATATAACGCAATCGCTTTCTTTTTTTAGCTCTTCTAATCCTTTTTCAGCAGCTTTAATTCTAGCTTTTTCGTAACTAAATGGGAATGTAGCAACAGAAACAACAAGTATGCCTAAAGATTTTGCAATTTTAGCAATCACTGGACCTGCACCAGTGCCAGTTCCACCGCCTAGACCTTCGGCGATAAATAATAATTCTGTTCCTGCTAAGCGTTCTTTAATTTCATCTTCAACTTCTTCAGCTGAAATTCTACCTATTTCAGGATTTGCACCAGCTCCACGACCATTTGTCTTCTTTGGTCCTAATTGTATTTTAATGTTTGCTTTTGACCTATTTATATCTTGAATATCAGTATTTGCAATCATAATATCTACATTAGAAATATCAACTTTTAAAGAACTAGCACAAGTTTCTACAATATGATTTATCATATTTCCACCTGCTCCACCAACACCAATTACTTTTATCTTAACGCCGCAATCCATTTCACTCTCCATTACTTTAAAATCTATATTATCACCTAAAATATCAAAATCCATTTCTTAAAATATCCTTTCTATATAAGCACAAACTTTCTTCCAAGATTTAGCAAAAACGCCTTCAGATTTTTCTTCATTAGAACTAATCTTTAATGACTCTAATACTTCATCTTTGTCATTTTTTTCAATCTTAAGCAATTTTTGTTCCTTAACATCTATATTTGTGTAATAAGAAGTATTGTTTTTAGTTTCTATTTCTTTATCTACCGAAAAATCTATGATTTTTTCTAATTCTGTGGTTTTTTGTCTAGTTAATAAAACACCACTAGAATTAAGCTCATATTTAGTATGAAAACCACAAGAATACATACATAGGCCTAATAAACATGTATATTCAGGCATAGTAAAAATCTCATTATCCCCATAAAATACGCTATTTTTTTCTATAACGGTTCTTACGGCTTTATTGTTAAATTTAGGAGTTGCTCTTTCAGCCATATTGTCTATTTTAAAACAACCTCCAGTTAAAACTACTCTTGAGAAAAATTTCTCATAAGGACTATCATCTATGCTAGCATATATACATTCAAGCATTTCTGTAAGTCTCATATTTACACACTTTGAAACTGATTCAACAGATACTCTATCAAGAGTTTGAGAACCGGTTTTGTAATATTCTACATGAGTGCTATTTTCTTCATCTTTAAATAAAGAAAATTGTAATTTAATTTTATCTGCAACCTCATTGCTAGCGGTAAGATATTTAGCAATATCGCTTGTAATATGCCAAGAACCAAAAGGAAAATAATACATCCATATAATTGAATTATAAGCATATATTGCAATATCACATACTTGCGAACCACAATCAATGATAGCAACACCATTTTCTCTTTCATCGTTATTTAAACAATAAATTGAATTAGCATATATAGAAGATACTAAAACATAGTTTTTTATATCAGCATTTGATAATATTTGCTTTATATTTTCATAATCATTTTTATTCATAGTAATAATATTAGCTTCCAATCTAAAGCTTGAAGCCATCATACCAAGTGGATCTTCAATATTATCAGTATTATTCGCTCTAAATCTATAAGGCAGTATATGAATTGGAATTTGATCGCTATGAATATCTGCAGATGTTCTAGCAGCATTAATTGCTTTTTCTATATCCTTAATCGTAATTGCCGAGCCATTAGCATCTAGCCTTATGTCAGCATATCCGGTTACAGAATTTGTATAAGCTCCACTAACAGAAACAGCAATTTTATCTATATTAATACTTAAATTTTCCTTAACCTTATTTACTGCTTTTTTAATGGAATTACTTGCGTCATTAATGCTTGTAATTTTTCCAGATTTAATTCCGTAAGTTTGTGTATTAGCAACACTAACTACTTTGATACCTTCCCCATCAAAACTAACAATAGCTACTTTTATTAAACTAGAACCAAGATCAATAGCTAAAATATTCAAAATTCACTACCTTTATAATAATTTTTAATTTCATAACGCTTATCTAATTCTTTTATTAAATCATCAAGCATAAGAGTAAAATTAATATTTTTCAACTCATTACTTAAATCAGTATTATTCTTTTCACTTGTATTATCAACTAATTTTTGAGAAAGTATTTCATATACTAATACTTTATCATTTAAAAGCACATAAGATTTTTTAGTATTTTTCAAAAATAACTCGCTCACAAATGTAAAAAATTCTGTATCCGTTAAATCGGTATTATTTTTAGAAACTTTAGATATAAAACCTATATTTTTGCCATTAATTTTATCTTTTTTTAATTCTTCTTCACCTGTATTTGACAATAATTCTTTAAATTTTAATTCTCTTAAATCTTCTTCTACCATCATTTTAGCTTTTTCAAATTCTAAAGCAGTTGGCTGATTTATTTTATCAAGTCTTACTATGTAATATTTATTATCCATAATAAAAGGCTTACTCATTTCACCTACTTTTAAATCTTTATTTTGTAAAACTAATTCAGAATAAGCATTTTGATTTGTAGTTGATTGGAATTTAATTTCATTATTTTTTAACTTAATGTAATCAAGTTTAGCTTCTTTTTCTAATAAACTTAAAGCAAAATCTATCTTAACATTATTTAATGCTAGTTCATATTCTTTAATTTTGCCTTCTTCATCTTTATAATTAAATTTATTATTTTCCCAATAAGCTTTCATATCACTTTCAATTAAATTGTCTAAATTAGGATTTAATGTATATACAGAATAATCATATGATAGTTCAGTTTTATATTCATCTTTATGTTCTTGCCAATAAGACTTTAATTCATCTTCGCTTAATTTGATTTTATCTTCTTCTTTAGACAAATCTATAATTTTTAAATTTATCTCATCTTGCATATTTAAACTAGCATTTGCGATTTCTAATTCTTCTTTGTTTGCTGGAACTACTAGTAATTTTAATAATTTAGAAATTTCTAATTTATTTTTGATTTGATTAGCAAAATCTGCTTCACTCATTCTTAAATTTTTCAAATATGTTAAATATTTACTTTTATCAAATGTTTTATCTTCTTCACTTTTATTAAATAACTCATAGCTAGCTATTGTTTTTACAACTTCTTCTTCACTAGCATAAAATCCCAAATCATAAGCATAATTTAATAATAATTTTTCTCTTATTAATTCCACTAATGCTTGTTTATCCAGTCCTAATTTTAACGCTTGTTCTTCTGTTAATTCACCATTAGATAATTGATTTTGAATATAAAATAATTCGCTATATTTATCATTAAATTCTTTATGTGTTACGCCTAAATTTCCTACTTTTGCTACATATTTGCTTCTTGAACTATTTAAATCTACACTACCCCAACCAACAGTTCCTGCACCAACAAATGCTATAACGCTAATCCAAATTGTAACAACTAAATATTTTTTATGACGCTGCATCCAAGTAATCATTATTTATCCTAATTTCAAGTGTTTTTAAAGAAAAATCCTATCTTATAAGCATTAACAAAGATTTAATTTATAAAGAAATTTTAGCCTGCAAATCTATATCAAAAATTTTAGAAAATAAACCATTAAAATCTCTATCAAAAATCAATAATCCAAAATTCTTTATCATTAAAAAATTAGATTTATTTTTTCTTAATTTATCTATTAAAACATTCATATCTTGCAAAATTAATTCATTTTCTATAAAAATATTTTGATTTTGATATTTCAAACTTGAACCATTGCATATTTTCATTATATCTTTAGTGCAAACTACGGCTATCACTTTAGCTTGTGAAAAAGAATTATATATTTTTGAATGTAATTTTACATATTTACAAGCATCATATTGTTTATAATTTTCATTTAATAATAATTTAATAAAGAATGAATTATCATCATTAAATATTGTATTTTTGTTTATTAAAAACGCATTATCTTCAAATCTTGAAGATATAGAACCATTAAGTCCATATATAAAGTCTTTTTCATACATTATTTTTGCGTATTTTTTGATTTCAGCAAACATTATTATATCCTTGTTAAAAAGTTTTATTTATTATATATACAATATTAAATTACAAGGTAAGCATTTGCAAATTCATATTCCCGTTTTAAAAGATGAAGTAGTTAAATTATTTAAAGATTTAGATAATGGTTATTATCTTGACGCGACTTTGGGCTATGCAGGACACGCTAGTGCTATATTAAAAAATAATAATAAACTAAATCTAATAGCGTGTGACCAAGATATAGAAGCCATCAATTATTCTAAAGAAAAATTAAAAGAATTTAATGTAGATATTCAAATTTATAAAACAAATTATGAAAATATATTTTCTTTCATTAATAACAAAAATGAAATTAAAGGTGTATTAGCAGATATTGGAGTATCTAGTTTGCAATTAGATAAAGATGATAGGGGGTTTTCTTTTGATTCTAGTGAATTAGATATGAGAATGGATAAAAATAAAGATTTTGATGCAAAAACTCTAATTAATACCTATACTAACAAGCAACTAAGTGAAATTTTTAAAAATTACGCAGAATTACCAGAAAAACTAGCTTCTGATATAGCTTCAAATATTATCAAAAATAGACCTATTAACTCTTGCAAAGAACTTAGTAAAATAATAGGAAATGCAAAGTTAAACAATCGTAGTGTAAGCCTAAAAACTTTAATATTTCAAGCAATTAGAATTGAAGTAAATGATGAATTAGGAGTGCTTAAAAGATTTTTAGAGCAACTAAAAGAATTTAAAAATTGTCTAATTTGTATAATTACTTTTCATTCTTTAGAAGATAAAATAGTAAAAGACACTTTTAAAAAATGGGCAAATAATTGCATTTGTGATGAATTTGCAATTAGATGTGAATGTGGTAATAACCATTCCTTAGGAAAAATTATTACTAAAAAACCAATTGAACCTAGCAAAGAAGAAATAAAATATAATTCTAGGTCAAGTTGTGCAAAACTTAGAGCGTTTTATTTAAAATAATGAAAAACATAAGAACAAGTACAGAAGAAAAAGAAGAATTACTAATAAATAAATACCAAGATTATTCTATTTTAGGTTTTAACAAAAGGCTAATATTATTATTTTTTATAATAATGATTATATCAATTAGCTTAGTTTGGGTTAGACTTCAACTCTATGAATCAAGTAAAGTTTATGCTCAATTAAAAGATAAAAGAGAAGTATTAAGCGAAGAAAATAAAGAGCTTAAAAGAAAAATAGAAGCTTTACAATTTAAAAATAAAATTACAAATTATTTTGAAGTGCAATATGGAACTAAATAAACAATATTTTATTAATTCGTATCAAAAATTAAAAGTGTATTTTCATAAATACGACCCTAGTAATTTTTCATTACTATACGCTATGAAAGCTTGCGTTGGACTTGCTATTTGCTTAATCATAAGCTATTTTACAATTCACGAAAACTATACTATTTTTAGTGTTTTATCTTGTGTTTTTATATTTTATATGAACAATCTTAATTCGGTAGGAACTAAGAAAATATTATATTTGCTAGCTTTTACTTTTTTTGGTTGTTTTTTTGCTCTAGTAGTTCCTTATTTAATCAAACTTGATTTTTTTATGGCAATTCCTAGTTTTATTTGGATTTTCGCTGTTATTTTTGCAGGTGCAATTTCACAAGACGCACTAAAAGTTGGCATATATGCAACCTTACTTGTTATGGCTATGTTAATTAGTGCTAGTCTAAATAATTTTGATTCTTTAGAAGTATTTTATGCGACATTAATTGGCTCTTGCGTAGCAACTATTTTTAGAACATTTGCATTTTATACTTATGGTGGATTTACTAGAAGAAGTTTTATAATGCTTTTAAATGATTTGATTTATATGAGTGAAAATATGACAAATAGCAAATATGAAATGTGGCAAAATTTATTCGTAACAAGGATTAATGAATTTAAAAGACTTTTTGAAAGTAAATCAGTAAATATAAAAGATTCAAGCCTTATAAGACACCAAGAAATGGCTATGTTTTATTTGCTAAAGTGTGAAGAAATAGCACTTGCTTTATTTTCACTAAGGACATTTTTTAAACAAAATTCAAAAAATGCTCATATAAAAAATATTCAAAATGAAATTATTTTTAATCTTGAAGAATTAAAAAAGATATTTAAAGATGAAAAAGTCAATCTCAAATCATTTTGCCTTGATAGATTAAAACAATTAAATACCTTACCAATATTATGCACCTTAGTAGAAGTTCTTTATTACAAGCTTGAATTATTTAAACAAGGTGGAGCAAAACAATTAACCTTAAAACCAAAAGATAAAAAAATCACAATTAAAACTATTTTAGAAAAGTTTCATTTTGATAATAAGTATTTTAAATTCTCAATAAAAGTTGCATTAGCAACTTCGTTTTCATTATTTTTAGCATTATTTTTCAAAATTGACCACGGAATTTGGATAGCGATGGGTGTTTTTACAATGTTTAAAGAAACTATCAATTCAACTACAATTAATAATAAAGAAACCATTTATGCAGCACTCATAGGCTTTGCATTAGGACTTTTAATTATTTTTTCAATACATTCAAAATTAATTTTTGTAGTGCTATTTTTATCATATTTTGCTTGTATATATTTTAAGCATTTTCCATATTTTATAGCAACTATTTTTATTATGCTAAATCTTGCTATTTTATTTGCGAGTTTAGGACTTGATTATGAAAGATTACTTGTATATAGATTAATTGATTTTATTGTAGCATTTTTTATAGTTTATACCTTTTCGTATCTTTGGCCTAGCAAAAGCGAAGATGATATAAAACCTACTTTAAAAGACGCAATAAATAATCTTAAAAACTTCTTAAGTGCTGTTATTAAAAAAGAAGATTATTTAAATTATGAAAATAAAATTTTATTAAATATTAAAAGCCTTAAAAACCTTTTATATGAAAGCAGAAACAAACATAATAAAATTGAGCAAATTAGACTACTAGAAGCAGTTTTGGAAATGAATAACTTATGTATATCATTAAATGAGTATTTATATTCAAAATATAATAAAATTCAATTAAAAGAACAATCAGATATTGGAATTTTAATCACTAGATTTAAAATGATGGAAAATATAAGTAATGACTTGCCTTATTATTTTTACGATGAAATAGATGATAAAATTCTAACAAACGATGAGAGAATTAAGTATTTTATAAACCAAATCTCAAAACGCCAAGATATAGTATATAAATACCTAATTGATAACTAAAATTACTCTAATTCAACTTGCTCTAATAATAATTCATCGCCACTTTTAATCTCAACATTATTACTAGAGCAATTTTTACAACAAAACTCATTTTTATTTTGAATAAAACTACAATTGCAATCTTTACAAAAAAGTTCAAGTTCTTTTAAAACTACTTCTAATTTAGCATTGTAATAACTTGAATTATTATCGCTAGTAAAAGCATTGAAAGCTTCTTTAAAATAATGCTCTTCAACCCCACTAAGTCTACCTATGCTAACTCTTACTCTAGTAATTTTTGTAGCTTTATTATTTATTTTAATTCTTTCACACTCATCTAAAAGATTATTAACAATTGCCATTTCATGCATTAGCAAATCCTTGGCAATAATTCGCCTTTTGGCATTTGTAAAATCCTACTTCCACCATAGCTATTATTAAGCTTTACTGATGGGCTTTTTGACTTATGCACTACACCTATTATATTTGCAAAATCATTATATTTTTTTAATTCTTTTAATACATTTTGCGCATCTTCTTTAGAACAAATACAAACAAATGTTCCTTCATTAGCTAATTCTAAAGCATCAAATCCTAATAATTCACAAAGCCCTAAAACCCCATCACTTATACTAACATCACTTTCATTGATTATAAATTCCAAGCCACTTGATTTTGCTAATTCATTTAACACGCTAGATAAACCACCACGAGTAGCGTCTCTTAGACATTTTATATCGTATTTTAAAATATCTCTTACTTCACTATATAAACATTTTGCATCACTCATAATATCGTAGTTAAAACCAAATCTAGAAGCCATTACACAAGCTCCATGCCTTCCTAAATCACCACTTACTATAATAGCGTCGCCTTCTTTAATACTTTTTGTGCTAATTTTATTATTATTAATAAATCCATTTGCATCGCCTATACAAGTTGTATTTATATATATCTTATCAGCCTTACCCTTAGGAACTACCTTTAAATCCCCACACTTAATTCCTACTTCAAATTCTTTTGCAGTATTTGATAAATCATTTAATATTTTTGCTAAATCATCAAGTAAAAAACCTTCTTCTAAAATAAGACCTAAAGTAAGATATTTAGGCTTTGCTCCCATCATCAAAACATCATTTATAGAACCACAAGCTGCGATTTTACCTATATTTGCACCATTAATAAAAATTGGGTCAAGCACAAAAGAATCAGTTGAAAAAGCAATTTTAGAAAAACCATCACAAACAGCAGCATCTTCGCTAAGTCCTTGAGAATTATCAGCTTGAATATGTTTTAAAATAAAATTATTTAAAAACTCATTCATCTCATCTCCGCCACCACCATAGCTTAATAAAACTTGCTTTTGCATAATATTTCCTTTAATTTCCTATTGTGTAATCTCTTACTAATCTAATTTTTGCTACTTTTGATAAAGCTTCTCCTGTCTCAACACTAATTCTTGCTAAAACGGTGTTTTTATCAAATTTTAACGCTTTAGAACTATCAACTTTTGTATATTCTATTGTGATTAAATATTTTCTATCACTATTACTAGGATAATAGTAATTCTCGGTTATTTTTGCGTTTGACATAATACCTGAATTAACTATAGGATCACCTGATTCAAACCATCTACTTAATGCCTTTGCTCTAGCTCCGTCCATTATAAGTTCAACTTGCTCTTTAAGATAAGCTCTAGCTGCAAATGATACGGTGCTTTTTGATGATTGCAAGGTTAAAACTCCAACAACGCTTACTAAAATAATAAATATAATAGCAGTTATCATACTAAAACCTGATTTTTTCATATTATTACCCCACTTTTGCAAACTTTAAGGCTTGTCTTTTTAGTAATAAAACTACCTGGCAAATCATTTACTTCTAAGCATAATTTAATTTTAGTAACGCCGTTATTATTACTAATAATAAAATCACTAACATTATTTACAAGTGTTACTTTATCAATGGTATTTGTTGCGAAATTTGGTTTTTTATCTTTAAAATCATAACTATAATATTTTAATTCACCATCTTCAAACTTAATACCTTCAATCTTATCAACTAATACATATACATTACTAATTGTAAAAATCTTATCACTTAGTTTTAGTTCAATTTTTGCATAATCTTCTTTCTTACCACTACCAACATTTCTTTCAGCTATTTCTAAATCATACAAATCTTTTTCCATAAAAGAAGTTGAAGTTGCTATATTATCCCCTAAAAAATATACGCCTAACTTATCTCCTAAAGAATACGAATTAATAATTTTAGTATTAATACCTTTTTGCTTATGAGAAAAACAATTAAAATAATTTGTTCCATCATAGCAACTTGCTTTATCATTTACAGCTGCATGAACAACACTTTTAGTTTCATTAAGCCCGTCCCATTTATTATGCTTTTTATCAATAATAGCAATTCTAGCCCATTCAAAAATCTTAAAATCATTCTTTAAAGAATCATCTTCAATATTAAAAACAAACTTACAATCAGTTACAGAATTTACACATTCAGAATTTTCAGCTTTTTTAAGTCTAAAGCTATTTTTAATGGCATTGTTTAGGTGTGTTGTTAAAAAGTCCATAGTAGCTTGAGATTTAAGCTCAAGTTCATTTAATGCTCTAACTCTTTGTTCGTTATCGTAAGAAAATTTAATAATCTCAATACCAAGCCCTGCAATTATTCCTAAAATAACAATAACAACAATTAATTCTATTATCGTAAAAGCCTTTTTCATCTACTTCCTTATAAACTTAAATAATTTTTTAATTTTGCTTCATTAGTGCTATCCCAAGTGGTATCACTAGTCTTCATTGCATATTGGCTATAAATACTATCTAATCTTCCAAATTTATTAAAAAATACATCAAATGATACAATAGGATTAGCTCCATCTAAAATCTGCATTTGACCTACATACATTGTGCTAGTCCCGCCTATATCTCCACATATACTATTTGTTGATATAGCACAATCAATAGGGGTTTTAAAACCAAATTTATAAGATGAATCTATTTTTGAATACTTACCATATATATAATTTATCTTTTGACCTAAAACATTAGAAAAGCTTACATTTTTTTGATTATTTATAGAAATATTATTGATATTTGCAGCACTTCCTGATGAAGTAGCATAATATCTTGAATTAATATTAATTTGATTTAACTCATCAACTTTATAAGTTATCTTACCTTGTAAAGCAGGAGTTAATATATATTGAGATAATAAGCTATTGGTTTTGTATTCATCATAAGCTATATTAGAATTATCATAAGGTAGATTTCTAATAAGTCCATAAAGCTCTTTTACTTCATAAAAATATTCTTGTTTATAACCTATCTCATCGCCTTCTAAACTAGCATTAACTATTTTTGGAATAGCTGCTAAGCTAATTCCAATTACAACCATAGAAAATATAAGCTCAATTAATGAAAAGCCTTTTTTCATCCACGAACCCTTTCGTATTCTTTCATATATTCGCCTAAAATTTTAACTTTTTCTAAACTAGCACTATTATAAATACTAGCTCTTAATCCGCCAAGTTTTTTATGACCTTTTAAACCTAGCATATTGTGTTCTTTAGCAGCTTTACTCCAAAATTCTAAGTCTAATTCATCATTTCCTGTAGTAAAGCAAACATTCATAACTGATCTATCATCATTATTTACATAAGCTTTGTAAAAATTACTATTATCAATAATATCATAAAGATATTTAGCTTTTATTTCATTTTCTTGATTAATTGCATCAAGTCCGCCTTTAGCTTTAATCCATTTCATAATTTTTGCATATACATAAATAGCAAATGTAGGCGGAGTATTAAATAAAGAATTATTATCTGCATAAGTGTTGTAATTAAACATTTTAGGCATAGTTTTATTTTTACTGCGTTCTAATAAGTCTTTTCTAATAATTAAACATGCAAATCCTGCTATACCAGCATTTTTTTGAACTCCACCATATAAAACACCTATATTTGAAAAGTCTAATTTCTTAGAAAAAAAGTCCGAACTAGCATCAACAATCAAAGGAGAATTTGAAATAGGAAGTTGCTTATATTGAGTTCCATGCACCGTGTTGTTTGAACAAATATAAGTATAAGAACTATCATTATTTAAAGCAATTTTTGGAATATAATTATATTTACTATCTTTTGAACTAGCTACGATTTTTGCATTTACTCCAGCTAAGATAGCTTCTTCACAAGCTTTTTGCGTCCATACATCAGTATCAATGTATTCACAAGGCTTATTATCTAGGCTAAAATTCATAGCCAATAAGCTAAATTGCATAGTAGCACCACCTTGAACGAAAATTACTTCATAATCATCATTTATTCCATAAAGCTCTTTTGCATCTTTAATAGCGTCATTGTGCATTTGCTCATAATAACTTGAGCGATGACTAATTTCCATAATAGAAAAGCCGTTATTTTTATAACTTAATAATTCTTCTTGAATTTCTTTTAAAACCTCTAATGGTAATTCAGATGGTCCTGCACTAAAATTGTATTGTCTCATTTTTACTCCTTTATAATCTTTGCTATTTTTACACAATCAATTGATTTTAGCGTGATTTCATCGCCTTCTTTTAAAGCACTAAGTTTTATGCCTTTATTATCTTTCATAACTCTAGCATATTCTTTAATGCTTTCTAAGAATGATTGATGAGTGCTTAAAATCTTTTGATAATTGTTTATTTTTACATATTTTTCTTTAAATTTAGGTTTAAAGCTGTTATTTAATAATATTTTTTGATTTTCTAGTTTGTCTTTTGCTAGTTTTATTTTAAAATCAATGATATTTTTACTCTTTATAAAATCATTTAAAGATTGATTTTTATTTAAAATAGCCTTATTAAATGATTGCTTTGCTAGTTTTTCATATTGATTTAGACTAAATTGCATACTTGAAATATTGCTTTTAAGCTTTGTGATATTTATCTTATTTTCATAAATATTATAAAGCTTTTCTTTATTTTCTAAGGCTTTATGAAAATTATTATTTAAAATAGTTTTTTGATTATTTAAAATTAGCTCATTTTGTTTTAAAATATTTTTTAGCTTATTTTGAAATAAAGTCTTTTTATTTAAAAGATTATTTTTATATGAATTAAATTTAAAATTCACTTCTTTTTTAGAAAATTTACTTGCTAAATATAAATAATTTTGCTCTTTTTTATCCAAATGTTTTTTAATAGTTAAATTAAAATAATTTTGCAAATTATCTAAATCTAGCATTCTATCAAACTTATTATAAACCAAGCTTTGCATAGCCGCAGTTGGGGTTGCATAATATTTACTAGCTGCTAAATCACTTAAATGAGTATCTATTTCGTGTCCTAAACCCGTAATTATTGGGATTTTAGATGCTACGATTTGTCTTACTAAAGCTTCATCGTTAAAGCAAAATAAATCTTCTTTACTACCACCGCCACGAGCTATTAATATAATATCAAAATCAAATTCATTAGCCTTTTTAATACACTCAACTACTCTTTTACTAGCATTTTCTCCTTGCATTAAACTATCAAAAAACACTAATTTTATTAAATAAGCTTCGTTGTTTTCATAAACTCTTAAAATATCTTTAGCAGCAGCTGAATTAATAGCTGTAATTACTGCAATTTTTTTAATATTTTTTGGAATTTGTTTTTTATAAATATCTAAAAACAAGCCTTCATCTTTTAATTTCTTATAAAGCTCATTAAAAGCTGCTTGTAATTTACCCAATCCATCGGCTAATTCATAATCAGTGCAGTTTAGTTGATACTTTCCACTAGCAGGATATATGGTAAGTTTTCCAATGGCTATTATTTTATTGCCTACTATTAAATTAGCCTTACCTTTGTTATAACTTGAAAACATAGTGCAATCAAGGCTTGATAACTCATCTTTAATAGTAAAATACCAATGCCCTGAAGTATGATTTGTAATCTTGCTAACTTCTCCTTGAATTGCGATATTTAAAAAAGTGCTTTCTAAATTATTTTTAGCAAGATTATTGATTTCGCTTACACTAAAATATGTTTTTTCTAGTTTATTTGCTAACATTTTTACTCGCTATAAACAATGAACTAACTCCAAAACTATAAGTTTTGAAAAGTTTTAAATCAAAATTATGCTCTTTTAATTTATCTTTAAATTCATCATTTGAGTAAAAATCATCAATAGAATTAGGTAAATATTCATAAGCTGCTTTGTTTTTGCTTAAAATTCCACCTATTATAGGTAATATTTTTTTTAGATAAAAATCACGGAAAAATCCTATTATACCGCCCTTTTCTCTTTTAAAAAACTCTAATACTAAAAGCATTCCATTAGGCTTTAGCACTCTTTTAAATTCTTCTAATGCTTCATCTTTTTCAACCACATTTCTAAAACCATAACTAATAGTAATTAAATCTACGCTTTCATTATCTAATGGCAAATTATTTGCATAGCCTAATTTAAAATCAATTTCTAAATGACGCTTTTTAGCCACTTCTAGCATTCCACTACTTGGGTCAATCCCTACAACCTTTGCATTTGGAATTTTACTTAGCAAAACACACATATCGCCTGTCCCACAAGCAATATCAGCTATATTTAAATTAGAATTTAAATTAAGAAAATCTTTAACCTTACTAATCGCATCAAATCTCCATTTTGCATCGATACCAAAACTTAAAACCTTATTAGCTTTATCATAGCTTGGAGCTATTTCATTAAACATTTCTACTATTTTTTCTTGTTTTTGCATATTTATCCTAAATAATAAGTTCTAGCTATTTTACTAATTTTTCTAGCTATTTTTTTAACGCTTTTATTTTTTGCTAATTTTTCTTGAAAATCTAATTTTTTATGAGTTTTAAAAAAGCTTAAAAATTCAAGCAATATTATTAATTTTTCGCAACTTTCATTAAATCTTAATACTTTTATAGCTTCTTTTCTTAAAACTTTTGAAAAGATTTTTACAAAATTGACCTTAGCACAATTTGTGGTATAAAAATTATTTTCATCTAAAATAATACAAGATAAATTATCATAAAAATTATCATTTTTATTGATAGTTTTTATTATATTTTCTTCGTAAATAAAAGAGAATAAATTAAGAATTTCTTTTATTATCTCTTGTTTAGAATTAATACTCAAATAAAACAAATATATCCTTAAAGCAAGTCCTATGCTAATGCTTAAATCCCTTGATTTAAGCCCATAAGTTAAAAATATTTTTAATCTTTCATATTCACTAAAACTAAGTCCATCTTGAGAATTTTCATCAAATAAAGTGCAGATATAAAAATTATTAAATTGTTCTATCATCTTGCCTTGAGTGATGGCTCTTTTGTATTTTAAACTTTTACTTTTTACTTCATTTAAGCTAAGCTCACTCGTATGATATTCTATGTCAGCTCTTGATAAATTAGCTTTTAAAAAATGTAAATTGCTATCAATTATATCAAGTTTATAAAGACTATTTTCAAATAAACAAAAACTATCTTTAAGCTTTTTAAACTCTAAATTACTCTCTAAGGTAAAAAAGAGAAAGTGTTTTAAAATACTCACCTAAACTCCTTTTTTATCTTATTTTAACTTATATTATTTGCAATTTGAACAAGTAGCCAAAAACGCTGTAATTTTAATACTTTCTATAGGATTATCTAACTTAGTTTGTAAAGTTTGTTGATATTTATCAAGTCCAGCCTTAACTTTATCTAAATCAAAAACACTTTTACAATTATTACAAACCAAATGAATATGTTCGTATTCATATATATCGTATTTTGATTTATCATTAGGGATTGAAATCTCAACTACTAAACCCTCATCAATCATAGTGCTAAGATTTTTATAAACAGTAGCAAGTGAAATTGCAGGATATTCAACCTTTATTTGCTCGTATAATTCATCAATACTAGGGTGTTCGTGTTTTGATAAAACTTTTAAAATGCTTATTCTTTGCGGAGTTGCTTTTAGCTTTCTATCCTTTAAAATCTCTAAAAACTTCATATTTACCTTTACCAAATAATATTTTTTATTAAATGCGAAAGAATACTATAAATAACTTAATATTTCTAGTCATTAATTAAGTTATTTTAAATTTGTAATATTTTTGTAAGGAGAAAAAATGAAAGCGAAAATCATTTATTGTAATGCTTGAAAATATGAACCACAAGCTGCAAGGGTTGCAGATGAATTAATTGGTGAATTTCAAGGAATAGAAGTAGAATTTGAAATAGGAAGTAAAGGCGATTTTATAGTTATTTGTGATAATGAGAAAATATATTCAAAAAATGAATTAATAGGTTGTGATAGCAAAAGATTTCCACATATTAATGAGATTAATTCACTTATTAAAGCCTATAGATAATTAAAGAATTTAATTTTAAATTCTTTAATTACAAATCAATTCTTACTAATTTATAATCAGGGTCAAACCTAAATGATAATAAATTTTCATATATTCCAAAAAGTATCATAAAAGTTACAAAAGAACTTCCACCATAGCTAAAAAACGGCAGTGGCACTCCAACAACAGGAGCAAACCCTATAGTCATAGATACATTAACCCCAACATAAATAAATATTAATATGGATAGAGCTGATGTAAAAGTTTTAGCAAAATAATCTTTTTTAAGCTTTTTATTAAAGCTTAGCAAATGCAAAATCAGTAATAAATATAATCCTAAAAGCAAGCAAGCACCTAAAAATCCGTATCTTTCAATAGTATATGCAAAAATAAAATCACTCGTGCTAATTGGTAAGAATTTAAAATGAGTTTGAGTAGCATCATCTTTGCTTTTACCATTTATTCCACCACTTCCTATTGCTATCATACTTTGTCTTACTTGATAACTTGGTTTTTCACTTAAAAAATCAGTAATTCTTTTCTTTTGGTAATCATTTAAATTATCATAGACAATAGGAGCTATTGGCATACAAATTCCAAGTAATAATGCCCCTGTTAAAATAATTTTATGATGAATACCCACTAAAAACAATGTAACATAGCCAACTATTAAAATAATTAAAGCAGAACCTAAGTCAGGCTCACTTTTAATAAGAACAAAAGGTAAAATTATATAAAAACTAATTTTGCAAAAATCTTTAAATCTATATCCATCATCAGGTGGAGGATTGTGTCTAATTAAATAAGCAAGCATTAATAAAAATGCAGGTTTAAAAATCTCACTAGGCTGAATTGTAAATCTTGTAAAAGGAATTTCAAGCCATCTAGTAGCTCCTAATTTAGTAGCCCCTAAAACATCAACTAATAATAATAAACCTATGCAAAACCAGTAAAAAAAAGGAATAAGCCATTCAATTTTTTTAATGGGTAATAAAAAAAATATAAAAAAAGCAAAAAACCCTACAATCACATATATAATTTGTTTATGCGCTAAAACTTCATTCGCCTCATTCATTAATAAAAATGAAAAAATTATTATTGGAAATACGAGCAATGGCAATATAAAATCAAAGTGGGTTAAAATTTTACCATCTAGTTTTATCAATTTACAACCTTTTGCTAAATTTGTTTATGAATATGATTTAAAAAGGTTAATATTGAGTAAGATTGTAGCAAGTGAAATTGAAAGAATTGATATATATTTAGCTAAAGTTTTAGGACAAAGTCGCTCACAAATTTCTAATCTAATAAAAAATCAAAATGTATTAGTAAATAATAAAGTAATTAAAAACTCATATAAACTAAATATAAATGATGAAATAGAGATTAATTACCCTGATATAAAAGATATAAATATTAAATATGAAGCTAATTTTGATGTAGAAATTCTGTATGAAGATGAGTATATGCTAGTAGTAAATAAGCCAAATAATGTAGCAACTCACGGCTGCTCTTCTTTAAAAGAAGCATCATTAGTAGAATGGCTACTTGAGAGAAATTATAAACTAGCTGATATTAACGGCAAAATAAGAGCAGGAATAGTGCATAGACTTGATAAAGATACTAGCGGAGTTATGCTAGTAGCTAAAAGCAATGAAGCATATTTTAGCTTAGCAAATCAGATTAAAAATAGAGAAGTCAATAGAATTTATCTAGCAGTTACAAACCACACAATAAATCAAAATCATATAGAAAAATATATAAAAAGAAATGAGAATAATAGATTAAAAATGCAATCTTTAAGCAAAGATGAATGTATTAAAAAATACGGCTTAAATGAAGATAGATGGGGCAAATGGGCTAGAACTCATTTTATAAATCTTGCAAATACAAACGATAAAGCTTTAATTTCAGCAAAATTAGAAAGCGGTAGAACTCATCAAATAAGAACCCATCTAGCAAGTGTAAATAGATATATTTTAGGAGATAGTATTTATGCTGATGAGAGCAGTAAAAATAAAGCAAATAGATTAATGCTACATTCATTTTATATAAATTACACCCACCCAATAACAAATAATTTTATGGAATTTTATTCAAGTAATTGTTTGAGTTTTAATGAAGCTATTAAAGATTTTAAAGATATAAAACTTGACTTAAATCTAGCTCATAATTTATTAAATCAATTTAGTAATAATTTGGAATAGGATATGCTTATAAATCATTATTCATACTTAGTATAATTAAATCTTTACACGAAAGGCAAAATATGAAGAAAATTATTAAAATAAGTTTATTTACGGCTTTTATTATAGGTTTTAATGCGTGCTCTAGCACAACAAGTCTTAGTGAAATTGCTCCGATTGATAATCTTACTATGGTAAATAATATAAGAACTCTTCAAGGTATGAGAGAAATAGGATTTGAGTGGGACCCTATATATGATCAAAATATAGATGGTTATAAGATTTATAGAAAAGAGCTAAATGATGAAAATGCAAAAGACAAACTAATCGCTACTATAAATGATAGATATGCAACTCATTATTCTGATAATAATTTAAATCCTGATACTAGCTATGCTTATACTTTCGTAACTTTTAATAAAGAAGGTAATTCAAAACTATCTACTATAAATGTAAAAACTATAGGAAAAATTGAACCAGTTACATTTATTCAAGCAATAGCAGGACTTCCTAATAAAATCAAAATAATTTGGAGACCGCATACTGATTCAAGAGTTGTAAAATATAATATTTATAAACAAGACGCTAATTCTGATAAGTGGTATAAAGTAGCAACTATTAATAATCGCTTAAGTGCTGAATATTTAGACGAAGTTAAAGCAAATCTATATGCTAAATACAAAGTAACTGCACTAACTTATAACGGAGTTGAAAGTGATGCTAGTGCTGAAGTTGAAGCAATTAGTAAAGTTTTACCACCACAAATTGTAAATATCAATGTAACCACAAACCTACCTAAAAAAATAATTCTTACTTGGGACGCTCCTAAATATGAAGACTTTTCTCATTATAAAATATATTATTCAAAAGCATCTTTATTACCATTTTTTGAGCTAGCTACAACTACAGAAAATAGCTATGAGGATAATATAGGAGATGATGGAGTAAGCAGATATTATTATGTAACTATGATAGATAAAGACGGACTTGAGAGTGCAAAAACTGGCGTAAATGTAGTTGGAATGAGCCTTGATAAACCTAAAACTCCTGCTCTTACAGGATTTGAATTACAAAATGAAAATACACTAAAAATAAAATGGATTAGCACGGATAATCGTATAAAAACCTATAAACTTATTAAAAATTCAACAGAAGTTGCAAACGGAATACAAAATGATTATTATGTAGATACTACATATATGCCTGGAGATGTTTATCAAATAATTGGCGTTGATGAATTTGGAATAGAATCAAAACCTAGTTCAAAATTGAGTGTTAAATAATGCCAAATTTTAAAGCAAAATATATAAAGAATTTAACCTTGCCAATTAGTGTTGGAGAGGTTGAATTTAAATTTAAAACAAAAACACAATTAGGCAAAACTTTAGTTTATACTAATATTAATAATTCTAGTTTTTTTATAGAACTTAACGAAAAAAATAATGAATTTGTAGTAAAAATTGATAAATTAACAAAAATTACCGACTTAGCCTTAATGCAAAAAGCCTTAGAAGTATTTGAAAAAACATTTTGTGATGAAATCATATCAAAAGCATATCATTATAATAAATTTAAAGAATTAGCAAGTAATGTCATATCATCTCCTAAGGACTTTAAAGAATTAATTAATTCATTAAATAATGTTTATTTAGAGATTGGTTTTGGTTCAGGAAGACATTTGCTATATCAAGCAAAAAATAATCCTCAAAATACTTATATTGGAATAGAAATTCATAAACCTAGTCTTATTCAAGTAAGTAAATTAGCTAAAGATTTAAATAATATATATTTATTAGATTTTGATGCAAGAATAGCTATAAAAGAATTAAATAATAGTTGTTTAAATGGAATATATTTGCATTTTCCTGTGCCTTGGGACGACGCTCCTTATAGAAGAGTTGTATCAAATGAATTTAAAAGCGAGTGCGAAAGAGTATTAAAAGAAAATGGATTTTTTGAATTAAGAAGCGATAGTTTAATGTATGCAGAATATACAAAAAATATTTTTTCTGATTTAGACTATGATTATTTTAAAAATAAGGACGCAAGGATAATAAGTAAATACGAAAGCCGTTGGCTTAAAATGAATAAAGATATATATGATTTTGTTTGCTATGTGAGAAATAAAAAGAATTTAAATCAAGAAATCATAAATCAAAAAATTAATTTCAAAATTGATTTTAATAAACTTAATTTTATAAAACATATTGATGAAGATTTTTTCTTAAAAATATCAAGAATTTATGAATGTGATAATGCAAAAATCATTCAAATAGCTTATGGTGGATTTGACACACCAAGTAGCTCTTATTTGTTATGTAAAGAAAATGAAGAATTTGAGTTTTTGTTTCACGACTTTTGCCCAAATACTTTAAATTTAAAAGCATTTATTAAATTAAAAGAGTTTTTACAATGAAAAGCAATGCTACTTTAATAAATGCCAATAATTTAACTCTAGCCTACAATAATGAAATAGTATTGCATAATATAAATTTTAGTGCTAATGAAGGTGATTTTATATTTATCACCGGTAAAAGTGGTAGCGGAAAAACAACATTGCTTAAAAGTTTTTTTGGAGAATTTAGCGAATTTAGTGGGGATTTGCATGTTTTGTTTAAAAATATGGGAAATATTAGCAATGCTGAATTGTTAAAACTTAGAAGAAAATTAGGAATAATTTTTCAAGATTACAAGCTAATTAACGAGCTAAATGTAAGCGATAATATAGCATTACCTTTAAAAATAGCTGGCGTTAAAAATGAACAAATCAGCAAGCATGTAGATGTGTTATTAAAATACACAAAACTTCAGCATAAAGCTAAAAAAATGCCTTTAGAATTAAGTGGCGGAGAGCAGCAAAGAATAGCCCTTGCAAGAGCAATCATACACAATCCTAAAATAATAATTTGTGATGAGCCAACAGGAAATCTTGATATTCATTCAGCTGATATTATTTGGCAATTACTAAATGCTGCTAGAAACACATTCAATGCTTGCATTATCGCAGTAACTCATCAAATTCCACCTAGAATTGATTTTAATTATAGACATTTAAATATAGAAAATGGGGTTTTGAATGAATTTATTTAAAACACATATTAGTTTTATTTTTCCACTTTTTATTATATGTTTTTGTTTTCAATTTGCCTTTTTTATTGATGAATTAATAAAAGATTATGAAACCAAATTAAATAAAGATTACAGCGTAGTATTAGTAAGCGAGCTTGAAATTCAAGCAGTTGATTTAGCTAATATTGAGTATTTTTCAAGTATTAATGAATTAGACCCTAGTGAAATTCTTAATAAATTAAAAAAAGATATAACAAATGCTAATTTAAATACCTTAAAATCAAAACTACCGAAATTTTATAATATTAGCTTTACTAAATTTATTAATGAAAACGAAATAAATCAAATCAAAAAACAACTATTAAAAATACCAAATGTTTTAAAAGTAGAAACATTCTCAAAAACACACATTAAAATATATAAACTATTAAATATTATAAAATTAATCTCTTATATATGTTTAATTTGCATAAGCATATTATCTATTGCTTTATTTATAAAACAAATAAAAATTTTTAAATACGAGCACGAAAATAGAATTTATATTCTTAATTTATTTGGGGCAAATTTCTTCCAAAGAGCTGCACCAATGCTTAAGATTGTATTTGTAGATAATATAATTTGTTTTGCTTTATTATTTGCGTTTTTTATTAATTTTAATAATATCTCTTATATAAAAGAATTTTTAGCAAAACTTGATATAGATTTACCGCAAATTGATTTTTTACCTAGTTTAATTGAAGTAAGCTCTTATTCTTTACTAGCTTCATTACTATGTATAATGATTGTAATGTTTAAGGTAAAAAGACAATGAAAAAACTTCTAATAGTTTTGTTTAGCTTAAGTTTGTTTGCAAATCAAATAGAAAACAACACAAAAAAACTAGAGCAAACTCAAAATGAAAAAGAACAAATATCAAAAAAATTAGAAGATTTGGCAAGTGAAATAATTGAAGGGGAACAAAAATTAAAAGAAATAAATGAAAAAGTTAAAAAAACTTCAAATATAACAGCAGAATTACAAGAACTTGTAAATGCTCAAAATGGAGAATTAAATACATTTATCACACAAAATAAAGAGCTAATGAAAGATAAAGAGAAATTAGGTGCTAAATTAGTTGAAATAATTGCTAAGGATTTTTCGTATGATTTAATAGCACCAAAAGATTTAATTGATAGCTCAATGAGTATAGTTTCTATTGAAGTATTAAATACACTTTCTGAAGTTTTGAATAATGAGCTTTATAAAATTTCAAAAGATTATGCAAGAACACAACAGCAAATTGATTATAAGCAAAAAAAAATTAGTGAAATGAATGTAAATATTGATAATTATAAAAAACAAGCAAAAGAATTAAGCGAACTTAAAAAACGCCAAGAGAATTTAATTTCTAAACAAAAACAAGATGAAAAAATATATAAACAACGCCTAACAAATTTACAAAAACAACAAGATGAAATTAGAGCAACTTTGGCTAAGTTAAAAATCATAGAAAATGAAAAATCAAATAAAAAATCAAGTCAAACTACACAAGTAAAACATTCTGATACCTTAAGTTATGATGGAAAGGTAGCAAAATATACAGGAGCAAAAACTATAGCACCTTTGGTTGATTTTAGTGTAAAACAAAAATTTGGAGATTACATAGACCCTATATATAAATTAAAAATATTTAATGAAAATGTAGTGCTACGCTCAAATACGCCTGATGCCAATGTAAGAGTAGTATTTGATGGAAAAGTAGTTTTTGCAAATGATACTGCAG
Source organism: Campylobacter sp. RM9334 (assembly GCF_020138145.1). Classification (NCBI taxonomy): domain Bacteria; kingdom Pseudomonadati; phylum Campylobacterota; class Epsilonproteobacteria; order Campylobacterales; family Campylobacteraceae; genus Campylobacter; species Campylobacter sp. RM9334. Next base: position 14,855 of record NZ_JACGAX010000003.1, on the reverse strand, counting down.
TCCTTGATAAGGTTGTAATTGTTGAACACGCAAATGGAATTCACACAATATACGCTCACTTATCAAAATTTAGCAAACTTGCAAAGGTTGGAGAAGTATTAAAAAAAGGAAACATTGTTGGAAAAGTTGAAAGGGATTTAACTTTTGAAGTTACACAAAAAAACTACCACATAAATCCGTTAGAACTAATCAACAATTAAATTATAGTTATACTTTTAAGTATTTATATGCAAATAACATTAGTAATGCTAAAAATAATACAAAAAATCCTTGCATACTAAAATACAATTCATAACTAATATTATCAATATATTTTGCAATAATTCCTTCAATTCCTTGTGCGGCACCAGAACATAAAAACCAAATTCCCATAGTGCTTGAATTAAATCCACTTGGAGTTAATTTTGATACTATGCTAAGTCCTAAAACCCCTATGCTTGTTTGAGAAATACCCAACATAAAATAAGTAATTAATATATATATTGGATTAATAAAATCATCTTTACTAAGCATTCCTAAAACAATAAATGAACTAGCAGCAATAATCATAGCAACTGGTATAATTAATGCTTCATTAATTGAGCTTTTTTTACTTATAAAACTTAAAAGCATACTTGTAAAAATACTAACTAAAAACATAAAAGCTAAATACCAACTAGCTGGAATTTGATAATTTAAAATACTAAAAGAAACCTTACTTTTAATTAAAATATTTAAAGTATTAAAGCTTTGAAAAATCAACATATAAAAAAACACAGCAGCTATTAAATAAAAAGCTAATTTTTTAAAATTATTTTTTGTTGGTATTTTTCTATAAATAAAAATATAAAAAATTATTAAAATTAAAATTGAAAAAATACTTATAATTTTACTAACCACCAAAAGTTCTTGAGTAGCTAAGAATGCAATAAATAAAAATATCAAAATAAACATAGCTATATTATTTTTAAAAAAATCATATTTTATAGGTTCGCTAGATATATATTTTGAATTATAAAAAAATACTAAAATAGCACAAAATACACTAAAAAATGATATGAAAAATGCTAAATTATAAGAATGTAGTATTAAAAGACCAGCACTAATTTGCCCCAAAAAACATCCTATATTTACAAAAATATAAAACATACTAAATACATACTCGCTATCATTAGGATAACTTTTAGATAACAAACTTGTAATATTTGACTTGATTAATACACTACCAAAAATAATGCAAAAAAGAGATATTGTTAATAAATCAAAAGTTAAACATAAATACCCTAAAGTAAGAAAAATAATTCCTAAAATTACACATCTTTTTGCACCTAAGCAAAAATCACTTAAATATGCTCCAAATATACCAAAAGCATAAATGGCAGCACCCAAACTTGCACTTATTGCACTTGCTTCACCTTTAGAAAAAGAAAATGTATCCATTAAATAAAACACAAAAATACCTAAAAAGCCTAAAAAGGCAAATCTTTCTAGGGCTTCTATGTAACATATTGGTAATAGTGGTTTTAACTTATTTTTTGACATCGTTTTCTCCTAAAGAAAATCTTGAAGCCTAAGAAAGATTTAATTCTATTAAATTTAAAGGAGGTGGTGGATTTACCAGGACTCGAACCTGGGACCAACCGGTTATGAGCCGGTTGCTCTAACCAACTGAGCTATAAATCCTCCGTGATTAAAAGCTGTTATTATATATTTAAAAACTTAAAAATTACTTAAACAATAAAATTTTTATCTTTTTTATAGGCTTTTATTGAATATTACAAAATAACCCATAAAAACCTATAGGCATTTATAAAAAATATAAATGCCTAATCATATTACATAGCAATGAAATTCTTAGGATTAAAATACTCAAGGTTAAAGGCATTTGCCACACCTTCGTGAGTGCAGTGTCCTTTATGTGTATTTAAACCATATCTTAAACTTTCAAAACAAGTTATAGCACCAATTACTCCAAGGTTTGCTATTTTAATTCCATAAGGAGTTGTAGCGTTTAATAGTGCTAAAGTAGCTGTTTTTGCAACTGCTCCTGGCATATTACCAACTGCATAATGAATTATCCCATCAACTTCATAAATAGGGTTTGTATGAGTTGTTGCACGGCTTGTCTCAAAACAACCGCCTTGATCAATTGCAACATCAACTATAACAGCACCTTTTTTCATATGTTTTAAATGTTTTCTAGATAATAATTTAGGAGTTTTTGCTCCTGGAACTAACGCAGCTCCAATTACTACATCAGCATCTTTTATACTATCTAATATATTTGAAATATTACTATATAAAGTAGTAATCTTACCATTAAATACATGGTCAATATAATCTAGTCTATTAGCATCACGACCTAAAATTACAACTTCTGCTCCCATACCAAAAGCAAGTTGAGCAGCATTAAGCCCTACCATACCACTACCTAAAATTACAACTTTTCCTTTTTTAACACCAGTTAGACCACTAAGCAGCATTCCGTTACCACCATAAGTTTTTTCCAAATACTTACAACCTTGAATTACCGCTAAACGACCAGCAATAGCACTCATAGGAGCTAAGCAAGGAAGATTTTTACCTTCTTGAATTGTCTCATAAGCAAATGCTGATATTTCTTTATCTATTAACATTTTTGTAAGTTTTTCATCTGCTGCTAAATGTAAATATGTATATAAAATCTGTCCTTTTTTAAAATACTTATATTCACTTTCAATCGGTTCTTTTACTTTAATAATCATTCCAGCTTTTTCAAAAATTTCTTCTTTAGTTAAAATCTTTGCTCCGGCTTTTATATATTCTTCATCACTTATATCAATACCAGCACCGGCTTTACTTTCTACTAAAACTTCATGTCCATGATTTATATATTCAATAACATCTAAAGGCGTTAAGCCAACTCTATATTCTTGGTCTTTAATTTCTTTTAAACAACCTATAATCATTTATACTCCTTTTGTGATAAAGGAGTATGATATAAAAAAAATAAAAACTTCAAAAGATTTTTTTGAAAAAATTATAAAAAGTGTTACGAATTTACAAGTTATATGTTTTCTAGCATATGAACTATTACAATTTTAAACGCCAAAAATAAAAGTAGCAAGCTTCCTATTGGTTGTAAAATTTTTTTATTAACTTTCATTTTACTTATAAATAAACTAGAAAAGCACATAAAAAATGTAATTAAAGCTATTAATAAAGAAGAAATAAATAAATTATATTCCAAAGAAAATATCATAAGTCCTGCACCTAGTGCATCAATACTAGTTGCTATGCTAAGCAAAAATAATGAACCATAACTTATATTAATATTCTCATTTTCATTATCTAAGAATTCTTTAAATAATTTATATGCTAAAAATACAAAAATTGCAAAAATCACATAATGATCAATTGCTTGAATTAACTTCATATACCTTACATTTAATAAATAAGTTACATAATATCCTAAAATAGGCATTAAAACTTGAAAACAAGCAGATAATGCACTAAAAACCAATAACTTTTTTAAAGATTGTTTTTGTAGCACTAAGCAAATACTTAATGCTACAAAAAATGCGTCAATTGCTAAAGAGAAAGCTAAAATAACAATATCAATTATCATCAAATAAGCCATTCTCTTCTTCTAAATTTTCTTCTTCGTCTTCTTCCTTAGGGCATTTTGCAATGCTTACAACCTCATCGCTACCAACATTTACAACAATTACTCCGCTTGTATTTCTACCAGCTTTTCTAATGCTTTGCATATCAGTTCTAATCATCTTGCCACTACTTGTAAGCGCCATTAAATCCATAGTATCATCAACAATTACAATGCCTACTAAATCTTTTGTCTTTTGAGTAAGTTTCATACAAATTACGCCCTTACCACCACGACTTTGTAAGCGATATTCTCCTGCATCAGTTCTTTTTGCGATACCTTTTTGGCTAACACTTAAAATTTCTTGCTCATTACTTTCAATAACCACTGCACCTATTACATAATCTTGCTCTTCTTTAAAGCGAATAGCAGTTACCCCACGAGCTACACGACCAATTTGACGAACTTTTGTAAGTGGGAATTTAATACACATACCCTTTTTAGTAGCTACAAAAATCATAGTTCCACTAACTTGCTCTTCTTGATTATCTTGGTTTTCATCTAAAGAATTTTCTTCTTCAACAATTTGAATATTATCATCTTCAATAATTTCACTATTTTCATCAACCAAATCAATATTTTCACTATCATCATTTTGTGCTATTAAAACACTTACTAATTCATCGTTTTCATCAAGATTAATAGCTCTTACACCAACTGAACGGATATTGCTATATTCACTTAAATTCGTGCGTTTAATAAGACCATTTTTAGTAAAGAATGCAAGTGATTTTGTCTTAGCAAAATCAGTTGTTGGAATTATTGCCATAATTTTTTCATCTGGTAAAAGATTGATTAGATTTACAACAGCTTTTCCTTTAGCAGTTCTGCTACCTTCAGGAATTTTATAAACTTTTAACCAATATAGTTGTCCTTTATTAGTAACAAACATTAGCGTATCGTGAGAATTTGCAGTAAAGAAACTCTCTATAAAATCATCATCATAAGTAGTAACTGCGACTTTACCTTTACCACCACGCTTTTGTTTTTCATATGATTTTGTAGGAACTCTTTTGATATATCCACGATGAGTAATTGTAATTACCATTGGCTCATTTGGTATTAAATCTTCTACATCAATTTCATCATAATCATCTACTATTTCAGTAATTCTTGGAACTTTAAATTTATTTTTAATTTCTAATAATTCATCGTGAATTATTTCTTCTATTTTTTCTTCACTTTTTAAGATTGCATTTAGTTCTTCAATTTTTGCTAAAAGCTCTCTTAATTCATCTTCTAATTTATCTCTTTCAAGTCCTGTAAGACGGCTAAGTCTCATTTCTAAAATAGCATTAGCCTGTAATTCAGTTAAGCTAAATTTTTCTACTAAAGCATCTCTTGCACTTGTAGTATCTGCACTTGATTTAATTAATGCAATTACTTCATCTATATTATCTAGTGCAATTTTAAGACCTTCTAAAATATGTGCTCTTGCTTTTGCTTTTTCAAGTTCAAAAATAGTTCTTCTAATAATTACGGTTTTTCTATGATTTAAGAATAAATCTAATAGCTCAATTAAAGAAAATACCTTAGGTTCTTTATTGTGAATTGCTAACATTATCACACCAAATGTTGTCTCCATTGTGGTGCTTTTAAATAAATTATTTAGCACAATTTCACTCATAGCATCACGCTTAAGCTCAATTACAAGGCGAATTCCATCTCTATCACTCTCATCTCTTGTCTCGCTTATACCTTCTATTTGCTTTTCTTTTACAAGCTCTGCAATTTGCTCGTGAAGTCTTGCTTTATTTACTTGATAAGGCAACTCATCAATTACTATTAGCTCTTTATTTCCTTTTTGTTCTATATGAGTTTTTGCTCTTACTTTAATTCTACCGCGACCTGTTTTATAAGCTTCTATAATGCCTTTTTTACCAAAAATTATCCCACCAGTTGGAAAATCAGGACCTTTTATAAACTGCATTATTTCTTCTAAACTAGCGTTTTTATTCTCAAGTAAATATAAAAGTCCATCTACTAATTCATCTAAACTATGTGGCGGAATATTAGTTGCCATACCAACAGCAATACCACTTGAGCCGTTTAATAATAAATTAGGCACTCTTGAAGGTAAAACATCAGGCTCACTCATACTATCATCATAGTTTGGAACAAAATCAACGGTGTCTTTATCTAAATCTTTTAACAATTCTTCAGCCAAAATTGTCATTCTAGCTTCAGTATAACGCATAGCTGCAGCACCATCTCCATCAACTGAACCAAAGTTTCCTTGACCATCAATACTTGGGTATCTCATTGAAAAGCTTTGTGCCATTCTTACTAAAGCATCATAAACAGCAGTATCTCCGTGCGGATGGTATTTACCGATTACATCACCCACTATACGAGCTGATTTTTTATAAGCACTTTTTGAACCTACTCCTAAATCATTCATTGCATAAAGAATTCTTCTATGAACCGGCTTTAATCCATCTCTTGCATCAGGTAAGGCACGGCCTATAATTACTGACATAGAATAATCAAGATAGCTTGTTTTTATACTATCTTCAATATCTACAATAGTAATTTCACTATTATCAAATAAATTCATTGTTTTCCTTTAAGTAAAGATTTTTTTATACTAGCAAACTAAACTTTCGCATCGGCTAATACGACCGCAAAAAGAACCTTAATTTTAGCTTTTTTAAGCACTAAATTTGCTTGTTTTAAAGACTCACCTGAAGTGATAATATCATCTACTAAAATTACAGGTAAATCCAAGGTCTTTTGCAATTCATATTTTCTTTTATTTTTCTTTCTAAATGAAAGGCTTTTACCTTTATAAATAATCTTATTTTTTGCTTTAATTGCGTTATATAATGGAATAATATTTTTTGATTTCATATTTTTAATAAGTATTGCTGTATGAGAATATCCGCTAGAGCAATCATCATCTAAGCCTATAGCATAAGCTAATTCATTATCAAAATGAAATCTTTTATAAGAATAAGATGCGAGTTTATTTAATATAAAATATCCACTAATAAAATGCTTGTGATTTAATAATTTTTTAATTTTAGAATATTTATAAAAGCTAATTACTTCTAAACCATCATCTAAAATTCTTCTTTTACATTCAAGTAATTTAAATTCTTTTTCACAAGTTTTACAAAAAATCTTAAATGTAGGCTTAGAGCAATTATAACATAGCATAAAGATTTTATTCTTTATCTTTTAGACGCTTTTTAACCGATTTTACCTTATATTTTAGATTATCATTTCTACTTTTGTGAATGTCAAATTTGGCTACTAAATAAACTCTATCTTTATTAATTAATTTATTTGCTTTATTTAAAATTTTTAAAGCACTTTTTAAATCATCAGTTTCTACGCTAGTTCCCATTGCACCTAATTTGTGTTTTATATTTTTCTTTCTTAAATACTCAATAATTGGTGCTATTTCTTCACTTTTACTATCATCGCTCATAGAAAAAATACAAAAATCCATTGTAACACTCATTTTTTCTCCTTTAAATAAATTTAATTATTTCTTCGTTACTTGCTCTAGTAGTTTTAAAATTATTTACATTATCGCTACTTTTTTTACCTATTGCAATGCCACATATAATTTTGCCTTCAACCCCATTTTCTCTAATAGTATCGCAATATTCAGTAATACTACCTAAAACACAAGTGCTAAATCCTAAATATGTAGCCGCATTTAAAAAATTAGCTAGAAAAATACCACAATCTAACAAAGAACCTTCGTTTAAACCATTATCAATATGTAAAATTGCTAGATTTTTAGCATTAAAGAATTTAAAATTCTTATGCCATTGCTCTAGCCTTTTTTCTTTCTCATCTCGCTTTATATTAAGTGCTTCATAAAGCCTAATTCCTGTCTGAAATCTTCTGCTCTTATAAGGTTCAAACCAAATATCAGGATATAATTTTATATCTTGACTTTTTAAGTTATTTTTTACAGCATTTAATAAATCATCACTTAATTTAGCAAGGCTTTTACCGCTAAAAAAGCTTAGTTTTGCTGGTTGCATATTTGTTGCACTAGGGCTTAATTTTGCAAGTTCTACTATATTAATTAATTCATCTTTACTTAATTCATAGTCAATAAAATCTCTACAAGAAAATCTATTATCCAAACATTCCTTAAAAGTCATAAAATCTCCTTAAAACAAGCATAATTGCAAAATATTCTAAAATAAAAGCAGAAATTATATTAATAATCTTTAGCACTTTTAGACTAAATAAATTTGTATATTTATATACAAAAAACGAAAGCGAAAATATCCAAATAAGTATGCTAACGCTAAGTCCTAAAAATAAATATATAGGATTTTGTTTAGTGCTTAGCATAGTTGCAACGCTAAGCCAAAATGTGATTACATAAGGATTTGCTAGATTTAGTAAAAATCCTTTAATAAAATTACTAAATATATTTGTATTTTCTAAATTCTTATGAAGATTTATATCTTTTACTGGCTTTAGCATTAAAAATGCTAAATAACTTAAAAATATAAAGCCAAAAATACTTAAAATATTTAAAAATAAATCATTTTTAATAAATTCTAAAACGCTAAAGCTTAATAATGATAAATAAAGTAAATCAGCGACAAAAGCACCAAAACCTAAAGCAAAAGCATTCTTAAAAGATTTTAGTGCATAACTTAAAATTAGAATATTAACAGGACCAAAAGGAACGCAAACTCCAAGTCCTAATAATATCCCATCAAATAAATCATTCATCTGCTAAACTAAGTCCTACTTTTCCATCTTTAATTTCACTAACTATTACTTCTAGCGTTTCGCCCTCATTAAAGCTTTTGCCCTTAATTTTATTAGAATGTAATAATCCATCAATGCCGTCTTGTAAGGTTACAAATACTCCAAAATTAGCTACTTTTTTAACAACACCACTAAATCTAGTTCCTATTTCAAATTCTACTTTAGGAGCTTGTTTTTTGCCTTTAGATTTTGGTTTTAACACTTCATTTAATATATATTCTTTAGCTTCTTTTACTAATTTTCCACTAATTTTTACTTCATTTTTATCTCTATCTAAATCTATGCTAACGCCAAATTTATCTATGATTTCTTTAATAGTTTTACCACCTTGACCAATAATTTCTGGAATATCATTAGCACTTACGCTAAATATTTCTAATTTAGGTAAAATTTCTTCATTAATAACAATCTTAGAATTTGCTTCTTCCATTAAATTAAGAATATGAATTCTTCCTTTTCTAGCAGCTTCTAAAGCTTGGGTTAATATTTCAGTGCTAACCCCACCTAATTTTATATCCATTTGCATAGCAGTTATTCCATCAACACTACCTGCTACTTTAAAATCCATATCCCCATCGTGATCTTCTAAGCCCATAATATCAGTTAATACAGCATATTCATTATCTTCAATTATAAGCCCCATAGCAACTCCAGCTACTAGTTTTTTACTAGGAACTGCTGCAGCACGAAGAGCTAATGAGCCACCACAAACACTAGCCATTGAGCTACTTCCATTACTTTCTAATATTTCTGAAACTATTCTAATAGTATGAGCATAATCTTTACTAACTGAAGAACTTAAAGCTCTTTTTGCTAGATTTCCGTGTCCTAATTCTCTTCTTGAAGGTGCTTTTAAAGGACTTGCTTCGCCTACACAAAAACCAGGAAAATTATAATTAAACATAAATCTTTCATAGGTAGTTGATTTATTATTTAATAATTCAATTGCTTGAGCGTCATTGTCACTACCTAAAGTGCAAACCACTAATGCTTGAGTTTGACCCCTTGTAAATAAACAAGAGCCGTGCGCATTTGGTAAAATATTAGTCAATATACTAATAGGACGAACCTCATCTAAAGCTCTCCCATCAGCTCTTCTTCTTTCTTTTAAGATTTGCTTTCTTACTATGTGCTTTTTAATACGATTTAATTCATAATCAAGTTCAGCTTCACTCCAATTATTATTTATAAATTCTTCATCTAAAACAACTTTTTTTGCAATAGCTTTAAGCTCACTTGCCCTTTCGCTTTTAGCCATTTTATTAATTGCAAATTTTATATCTTCTAAATAGTTTTTTTCTAAATATTCATATACTGCTAGATTTTCGCTATCAGCTTTATAGTTAAACTCATAAGATTTTTTATATTCTTTAAAAGTATTATAAAAATCATTACTTATATTTAAAATACTACCTTTTGCAAATTCTAAAGCTTGTAATAACTCACTCTCGCTCATCTCATTCATTGAATTATTAGTCTCATTTGCTTTCATTTCTATCATTAATAATTCATCTTTAAGACCACTTACAAACAAATCAAGACTTGAAAGTTCTAAAGAATTTAAATCAGGATTTAGAACAAAACCATTTTCATCCTTAGCAACCCTAACCCCAACTGCTGGATATACAATTTCAATATCACTTAAAAATAAAGCCGCACTTGCTGCATAAAGTGCAAGTGGCTGAATATCAACATTTTCTTCAACCGAAAGAAGCATAACAACGATATGAGTTGGGTGTAAATAACCCTTAGGAAATAATGGGCGTAATGTTCTATCAATTATTCTTGAAGTTAAAGTCTCATAATCACTTGGTTTTGTTTCTCTTTTCACAAAACCGCCTGGAATTTTACCTGCTGCATAAGTTTTTTCTACATAGCTAACGGTTAATGGTAAAAAATCTTCACTAACACATTCATCTTCTCTAGCAACACTTGCTAACATAACCGTTTTACCACAAGTCATTAAAACACTTGCATTTGCTTGTTTTGCAACTAAATCAAGTTCAAATACTAATTCTTTATCGTTAATCTTAATTATTTTTTTCATTTATCTCCTTTTGATATGGCAAATAATAATTGCTCGTTTCTAAAATCTCACACGCATATTCACTTGATATTTCAAGTGGTTGCTTGTAGTAATAATCTTTATCTATAAAATGTTCTATTTTTTCTAAATAATAAACTTTATCAAATAAATCATTATAATAATTATAAGCATCAGCAGCTACTAAAGCACTTGCATATTTTATACTTCTAACGCCTAAACCCAATAAACTTTTATGACATACATTAATAGTTAAACCGCTGTTTGAACCTTGGTCTAACAATAAAATATCCTTACCTTTAAGATTGCTAAGTGGTAAAGACTTTCTATATTTTGCAATTTTACCCATAATTGATTCATCATAAAGCACAGTGCTCATTGATAAAATATATTCTTGAGTTATGGAAAAAGCTTCAATTAATTCTTGAATACATACTATATCTCTTGTTTCACTAATTTTTGCTATCTGACATTCATTATTTGGGGCATATATGCCTTTGTTAAAAAGCATATCATAATATAAATTAAGTTCACTTGCAATAGTCTCAATAAAAGGAATATTTTTAATACTATTTCCTATAATTATATGTCCTTCTAATTCTTTATATTGCAATAATTTTTCACTAAATTTATTAGCAGCTTGTAAAGGATTGTCAAAAATCATAAGTATCATCACCTCTTAAAGCAAAATTATATCTTACACCGCCTATTGGATAAAGATTGAATTTCAAATAAACTCCCCTATCTCTTACAGATTTTACACCCATTTGAGTAAGTTTTGCTGTTGTGCTTTCTTTAAATTCTAAAGAATAATTTATACATCTTTTTTTATGAGTAAAACCTATACTATAGTTTTCAAATTTCTTACTATTTAAATTAAACCAAGCTTGAGAATATATTATGTTATAAGGCATAAATTCATATTGAAATTTACTAGTTAAAAATCTATCATAAGGCTTATTTTTCACAAGAAGCTCATCAATTTTATTATAATAAAATCCAGAACTTATTTTAAATGGCTGGGTTGTATATACTCCTTCTATAAAAAATCTATCAATATTAGAATTTTTGAACGAATACTCCGTAGTATTATTAATATTAAAATTATTATTAAAATAATACTTAAGCTGATTGCTTAAAATATTAAACTTAGAATCTTCTGTCCTAAGCGTTAAAGAATGCTTAAGTTTTTTATCATTATCACTAAAAATTATTTGAGATAACTCAATATTAAAGGTTAAATCATCATAAGTATTTGGTATGAAAAATTCATTTTCTATTTCTTTTGAACCAGTCCTAAGACTAGCACCAAAACCAAAATTAATATTATGCAATATATAATCATACTTTCTAAATAAATTAGTATATATAAAAGCACTATGAGTAGAATTAAAATTATAATCATCTCTTCTACTATAATTATTATAAAAGTTAAGTCCTAATTCAAATTCTTCATTTAAAACAAAGTTAATATAATCATTAAATAAGCTTTTATTAAACTCAATTGGAACATAAAAATGAAATCTATTTAATGTGCTACCTTCTCTTCTATAAAAATTGCTATATGAAAAATCTGCTTTATAGTTAATATGATTATCAAATAAAGTATCATAAAATCTATGATAATGTAGATTTGGAATTTCTTGTAAAGTATAATCTTGATTAATACTTGAAGTGTCTTGATAATATTTAGCATATAAACCGAAATAATCTTTATTATCTGTATAAAAATAATTAAATTTTGAAGTTATTATGGCTTCATCATTATTATCTAAAAAACTAGATAAATTCAAATAATCAATATCACTAATTCTTAAAAAGTCTAAATATAATCCTTCTTGATTTTTGTTATTTGTATTAAAGATTTTATCTCTTTCATAGTGCATATTAAATCCATAATGCTCGCCAAATTTCAATTCTTCTTTATTAAAATAACTATTAAATTCTTTAAAATACCCAACTCCTATATTTCCTTTAGAATAAGGGCTATCAACAAAACGAAAATTAGAATAAATTCCATAACCCCTATTTGTTCTAATTTGTGGTCTTAATTCTAAATCCATTCTATGATTAATTGCCCAAAAAAATGGTTGCTCATAATGAATAGCTTCCTTGCTTTTTATTGATAATTTAGGAACCAAAAAACCAGTTTTTCTACTATCATCTGTATTAATAGCAAAATATGGCATATAAAAAATTGGTATATTTTTAAATCTTAAAACCATACCTTTTAATACTAAATCTTGAGTTTTAGTATTATAAATACCTTCCTTAAAATCAATACTCCATTCAGGATTTGCAACATCACAAGAACTAACACTTGCATTTTTTACAATAAAATCACCATTTATATAAGAACTATTCTTACTTTTTAACCATACTTCAATAAAAGAATCGCTTATAAAAAAATTATCAAAATTTGCACAAGAATTACCTAAATTAATTTTTGCATAATTTGATATAGTAGTTTGATTATTGTTTATTAAAAATACATCTCCAAATAATTCTAATTCTTTTGTATCTTGATTATATTTACCACTATTTGCTCTTGCAAAATAATTTTCTTTAAACAACAATATATCTTTATTTGAGATTATGTAATTATCTTTTTTTACAAACTCATCTGATTGAATTTCAATTTGATTTGAATAAAGTAAGCCAATAAGCAATATCAAATAAGATATTTTTTTAATCAACTTTAATCACCATAGATTTGCTGGCAATATCAGCAAAATTTCTTCTTGTCTTATTAAAGAATATAGATACAAACAATACCCCATTTATAAAAAATTCACAAAATACAAACACTAAAGCTCTATTTAAAGATTCTGTAAAATTAGGAGTATCAAAATGTTCGCAATTTACAATTTTTGTCTTTGTAATCATATTGCCAAAAGTTGCACCATACATATAAAAAAATATAAGAACATAAAAGAATTTAATAATAAAATATGCTTTTACATAGCGAAATAATAATATATTTAAATTGATATAATCTTCGTTATTTATTAAGGTTCTTATTTTAATTATTTCTTCATCATTTATAAAATATATCATTAAAATAAAGATAAGAATATAGCAAATTATAAAATCAGCCACAAAAGCAATAAACCTAGCAACAATATCGGCTAGTTGTTTATCTTCTTTTTCAAGCTTTTCTAATATTTTATCATCCATTTAAAACCCTAAACATAAATCCCCAAACAAGCGTTAAATTTCAAGGTCTTGTAACCTAAAAAATAGTGGAAGAAAAGCATTAAAGGCTGCAATTCACAATTACTTGCATCACAGAACACGGTTGCTTAAACTTAATCACATAAAAAAATCTGTTAGACCGAATATATTAAACCCGCGTTGTCTAGGGTAGTGTAATTTTACATAAAAAGCTTAATGAATTTTTACTTACCCAAGCAAAACTCAGAAAACATTGCATCAAACAATTCATCGCTTCCTGTTTTTTTACCAAAAAGAGATAGTTTATTTAAACTTTCATTTAAATAATAAGCACAAATTTCAAGCTCATTAAAATTATCTATAGCTAAATAAATATTCTCACTAGCACTATAAAACGCACTTATTAAATCAGTATTTGTTAAAACCAATTCATTGTCTAATTGAGAATTTAAATAATTTTTTAATTCAAATTCTAAAGCTTTTATATCATTATTTAATGCTGATATTTTAATACCTTCTAAAGTATTTACTTGTGCTAAGTCGCTTTTATTTTGAACTATAAAATATTTTTTACCACTATTTTTAATGTATTCTAAAAGTTTTAATTCATCTTCTAAGCATTCTTTTGATGAATCAATTAAAAACAATACTATATCAGCCTTATTAATAGCCTCATAGCTTCTTTTAATACCTAATTCTTCTATCAAATCATCACTTTGTCTAATTCCTGCAGTATCAACTAATTTTATTAAATGTCCGTGATAGTTTAAATACTCTTCAATACTATCTCTTGTAGTTCCTGCAATATCACTAACTATTGCTCTATTAAATGATAATAAAGCATTTAATAAAGAGCTTTTACCTACATTTGGTTTTCCAATAATTGCTAGGTTAAATCCTTCTATTAAGCCTCTTTTTTTCTCGCTTCTAATTGCAATTGTTTCTAATTCTTTAGCGTTATTAAGTAGTTTTGCTTTAGCATTTTCTAAAATATCTTCAGGCAAATCATCATCAGCATAATCAATTGCAGTTTCTAAATAAGCTAAAGTTTTAATTAACTCATCTTGGGTGTTAGTGATTAATTCTTTAAAAGCTCCATCTATATTCTTAGATATTATTTTTCTTGCATTTTCACTCTTTGCAGCAATTAATTCATTTATTAAAAGTGCTTTTTCTAAACTCATTTTATTGTTTAAGCAAGCTCTTTTGCTAAATTCCCCTGCTCTTGCAAATCTAGCACCTAATTTATTTAAAATCATAAGTATA